>DAIRWC010000006.1:6035-13582 GCA_036802505.1 Solirubrobacterales bacterium | reverse complement strand
CGGTGGACTCATTGCGCAGCGATTGGCCGGAGAGCTCCAAAGTGGGCAGCACCTGCGCGGCGGGCCGCAGCCACTCGAGCTCGCTGCGGCATTCCTCGCAAGCTGCCAGGTGCTGCTCCATCTCCGCGGCCTCGCCCGGCTCCAGCGAGCCAAGCAGGTAGGCGGCAATATCGTCGCGCCGCGTCTCGTGCTCTCTCTCTTTCATGCCAAGCCCTCCGCGAGTTGTCCCCTGATCTTCTCCAAGCCGAGCCGCATGCGGCCCTTGACGGTGCCCAACGGCACCCCGACCATCGCCGCGATCTCAGACTGACTGAATCCGCCGAAGTAGGCGAGCTCGATCACCTTCGACTGCTCGCCGGGCAGCTCGTCGAGGGCCCCGCGCACCTCCCGCGCGGTCTCACGACGCAATGCCTCCGTGTCGGTGAACTCGTCCGCGGGCCGCTGCTCGAGCACCGCCTCGTCATCGAAGCCGAGCTTCGGCGCCCGGCTGGAGCGGCTGCGCAGCAGGTCGATCGCCCGGTTGCGGACGATCCCCAGCATCCAGGAGCGGACGCTGCCGCGCGCCCGGTCGTAGCGGGCGCCGCTGCGCCAGATCGAGACGAAGGCCTCCTGGGTGACGTCCTCGGCCGCCGCCCGCTCGCCGACGATCCTGTAGGCCAGCGAGTAGGCGGCGCCGCCGTGGCGGTCGTAGAACACCTCGAAAGCCGCGGCGTCCTTCTCACCGATCCGCGGCATCAGCTCCTCGTCTGCGAGGCGCTCGGGTTTCATGCGATGAAGGGTTCCACCGCCTTGAGGACTTCGGCTTCTTCGAGCGAGGGGTCGAATGCTTCCGGCGACGGTTCCTGCTTGTTCTGCAGGCGGATCGCCGCCGCGTGGCGTGCCTCGACCTGGACGATCGAGCCGGCCGCGCCGAGCACTTCTTTGGACTTGATCTGCGGCGCGGCGCCGTTGTAGGCGCTGACGCCGGTGTCCTCGAAGGTCTGGGCGAGCTTGAGGAAGCCGGCGGTACCGCTGTAGGGGAAGTCGAACTTCGGCTCCGCAACAGGCTTGCCACCCAGCTTCTTGATCGTTTCGGTCAACGCCCCGACGTGTTCGTCCTCGTCGCGGGCGACCAGGTCGATCAGGCTCTTCAGTTCGCCACTCGCTCCGGCCCGTTGCTTCGCTTCCTTGTAGAAGGTCGACTCCAGGTACTCCAGGGTAAGGGCGAAGTTGAGGATGCCGACATCGCCGCCTTCGGACATCGCCAGCGCTCGGCTGACAAAGGGGGCGACCGATAGGGCACCGTAGACGGCGCCGGCGGCCAGGGCTCCCTTGAGGATCGCCTCGCTGCGGGAAAAGTCGCCATCGTCGGCGGCGTCGATGTGGACGCCGGCGAGCTCGGGCTGTGCCAGTTCTTGGTCGTTCATCTCGTTCTCCTTTCGCTTCTCTCGCCGGTTCAGCTGACGATGAAGGGTTCGACGGACTTGAGCACTTCAGGCGCGCCGGCCGGCACCGCAAAGGCGCCGTCGGGCGTGATCGATTCCCCCAGCAGCGTGTTCAGGGTCGCCGCATGGCGGCCCTCGACGCTGTGGATCGAGAGCGCCGCCGCGAGGACTTCCGCAGCCTTGATGTTCGCCGCCTGGCCCAGATAGGCGGCGGCACCGAGGTTCTCGACCGTCCCGGCCAGTTCGAGCACCGACTTGGCGCTCTTCAGCGGGAATTCGGTCTTCGGCTGCGGCGCGAGCTTGCCGCCGAGTTTCTTGACAAAGCCGGTGAGCGCGGCGACGTGTTCGGCCTCCTCGCTGCCGAACTTGCGGATCGTCGCGAGGTCGGAACCCTTGAAGAGGCCGCTCTTGACCACGTCGGCGTAGAAGGCGGTCTCCAGGTACTCCAGAGTGAGGGCGTAGTTGAGGATGCCGACGTCCCCCTTGCCAAACTTTTCCGCGATCACGGCGTCGCCGGCCGCGGCGCTGGTCGTGGTGGTCGTGGTCGAGCTGCTGTCGCTGCCGCAGGCAACTAGAAATGCAGCGGCGGCAGAGCCTCCGCCGAGCGCGATGAACTTGCGCCGCGAAACTGGGTCCTTTGCGATTCGAGCTAAGGCGTTCGGTTCTTTGGGAACGGCCATGCTGCCTCCTGGTCGCGGTTGGCTTCTCTCCCCCACTACGGGCAGGCGGCCACGATCGGATCAACCGGGAGTTGGGCGAGACTCGGAGAAGCGCTATGCGGGCGCAGCAGCGCGGACCCGCTCCAGGGCACGGGCGATGCGGGCGATGCCCTCCGGAATCCGCTCCGGAGGCACGCTGGCAAAGGAGAGGCGGAGGCTGTTCCCCCCACCCTCGATCATGAAGTCCGGGCCGGCGACGAAGGCAACCCCCTCGCCCTTGGCCTCGGCGAGAAGCGCGGAGGTGTCGGTGCCCTCGGCGAGGTCGAGCCAGAGGAAGTAGCCGCCGCCGGGGACGACGAACTCGGCCTCGGGAAGCTGCTCGCGCAGCGCCCCGACCAGGGCGTTGCACCGATCGCGCAGGGCTCCCTTGACGAAATCGATGTTGGCGTCGAGCTTGCCGGAGTGGCAGAGCTCCAGGACGACGGACTCGGCCAGCATGTTGGGCGAGATGTAGGTCTCGTTGGCGCGCTTGGCCAGCCGGGCGATCTCCGCAGCCGGCCCGGCCAGGTAGCCGACCCTGACGCCGGGGCTGACGGTCTTGGAGAAGGATGAAGCGTGGACGACCCGATCGGCGTTGTCCAGCGAGAGCATCGACCCCATCGCCTCGCCCTCGAAGGGAAGCTCGCGGTAGGGGTCGTCCTCGAAGATCCAGAAGCCGTGCTCGGCGGCCAGCTCGACCAGGCGCGTGCGCTTCGCGGCCGAGAGCGTGCAGCCGGCCGGGTTGTGGAAGTTGGGGATGACGTGGGCGAGCTTGATCGGGCCCTCCTGGAGCGCCGCTTCGAACGCCTCCAGGTCGAGCCCGTCGTCCCCCAGCGCCACGGGCACCAGCTCAACCCCGAGCCGCTGCAACATCAGCAGCGTGCGGTCATAGGTCGGCTGCTCGACCACGACCCGGTCACCGGCCTCGAGCAGATGCTCGAACAGCATCCAACCCGCCTCCAGCGACCCGTTGGCGATCATCACCTGCCCCGCATCGAGCCCCCCATGCCGCTCAGCCACCCACTGGCAGAGCCCAGGATGCCCGATCCCCGTCCCATACGACAGCGCCTTTTCCCAATCCTCGGCGAGAGCAACCGAGGCAGCATCCCGCACAGCTTCCCGCGGCAGGATGTCGGCGCTGGGAGCGCCGCGAGCAAACGAAATCGTGTCCTGAGCCATCGCCTCCGAGCCTAGCAACGCCTACAGGTTGCGGACTCGCCGGCCGATCTCACGATCGCGCGGGTAGCCGGGAGAGTCATCGATCAAGCGCTCCACATCCTCAGGGCGATCAGCCGTGCTCGCATGCGAACTCCGCTCTTGAGCCCAGAGCTCCGGCACAGACTCGACGCCGTCCTCCAATACTCGTCCGATCAGGGGCGAATTCGGTTGCGTGTGTCCTTGACATTGCCATGCATGGTCAATCGCACACGCATGGTGGGGGTCGCGCCGAGCGATTCAAGCGCGAAAGGCAGATTGGGGCGCTGGCGGAAAGGCAGCACGGCGTCATCGCACGTCGGCAGTTGGCAGCGCTCGGACTCGGTCGCGGCGCGATCGACGCCCGAGTGCGCATCGGCCACCTTCGCGTGCTCCACCGGGGCGTCTACGCAATGGGACATGGCCCGCTCACCCTCCATCTCCGCTGGCTGGCGGCCGTACTTGCCTGCGGTGACCAGGCGGTGCTCAGTCATCGCAGCGCCGCTTGCCTCTGGGGACTCGCCCGCCCACGCCGCGGCCAAATCCACGTGACGAGCCCCCAAGGCACTCGCGGACCGGACGGCATTCGCCTGCATCGGTCGAAGCTGGCCAGCGACGAACGGACAGTGGAAGCGAGGATCCCGGTCACCACCGTTGCCCGCACCCTCCTCGACTTGGCGGAAGTCCTCGACGGGGATGGGTTGCGTCGGGCATTCGAGGAAGCCGACCGATTGAAGCTCCTGCGGATGCCGGCCCTTGAGCAGGTCTGCGCCCAAGCGGGAAAGCGCAAGGGGCTCGTCGCCCTCCGCCGTCTGATCGACGTCGCGCGCGAGCCCGTCCTCGCCCGCTCGCCACTGGAGAACCGTTTCGCCGAGTTCTACCGCGAGCACCTCGCCGACCTACCCGCCCCGCTCACCAACGTCTCGATCCTCGACCACGAGGTTGACGCCTACTGGCCCGGTCATCGCCTCGTCGTAGAGATGGACAGCTGGGAATTCCACAGTCACCGAGCGGCCTTCGAGAGCGACCGAGCCCGCGACGCCAAGATGCAGGCAGCCGGCTATCGAGTAATCCGCCTCACCCACCGCCAACTCGAAACAGAAGCCCCCCGAATCACCACCCAGCTACGAAAACTGCTCGGCGCGGATCTTCCGGCACCAACGAAATAGCCCTCGCGTGGGAGGACCGAGGCCTATCCGCGCAGCACTTCGACGGCGATCTGCGCCGTCTCGGTCGGGCTTTCGCCGACCCGCACGCCCTTGGCCTCAAGCGCTTCCTTCTTCGCCTGCGCGGTCCCCGACGAGCCGGAGATGATCGCCCCGGCATGACCCATCTGCTTGCCGGGAGGCGCGGTGAAGCCGGCGATGTAGGCGACGACCGGCTTGGAGATGTCGGAGGCGATGAACTCGGCGGCCCGCTCCTCCGCGTCGCCGCCGATCTCGCCGACCATGACGATCATCTCGGTCTCCGGATCGGCCTCATAGAGCTTGAGGATGTCGATGAAGTCCGAGCCGATGATCGGGTCGCCGCCGATGCCGACGATCGAGGAGTTGCCCTCGCCCGCCTGCTTCAGCTCGTTGCCGATCTGGTAGGTCAGCGTGCCCGACTTGGAGACGACGCCGATCTTGCCCGGGTCGAAGAACTGGGCGGGGATGATGCCGACGTTGGCCTTGCCCGGGGAAAGGACACCGGGGCAGTTGGGGCCGATCAGCCGCACACCCGCCTGCTTCGCCTTCCAGTAGGTCTTCAGCATGTCGAGCACCGGAATCCCCTCGGTAATCGCGATCACCGTCTCGACCCCGGACTCGATCGCCTCGTCGATCGCCGGCGCGGCAAAGCGCGCAGGGACGAAGATCATCGAAGTGTTGGCGCCCTGCTGCTCGACCGCCTCGCGAATCGAGTCGAAGATCGGCACGCCCTCGACGTCCTGGCCGCCCTTGCCCGGCGTGACCCCAGCGACCAGGTCGGTGCCGTAGGCCTGGTTGCGCAACCCGTGGAAGGAGCCCTCGCGGCCGGTCAGGCCGGAGACGACCAGCTTCGTGTCCTCGTTGACGATGATCGACATCAGCCTCTCCCCCCGGCCAGCTCGACCACTTTGCGGGCGGCGCCAAGCATCGTCGTCTCCTGGTGGAGGTTGGCCAGGCCCGCCTCGGCGAGGATCGCCAACCCCTGCTCGGAGTTGGTGCCGTCGAGGCGGACGACCAGCGGCACGCCGAGGTCGAGTTGCGCCGAGGCCTCGACGATCCCCTTGGCGATCTCGTCGCAGCGGGTGATGCCGCCGAAGATGTTGAAGAGGATCGCCGTGACCTTCGCGTCGGAAACGATCACGGTCAGCGCGTCGACGATCGCATCGGCCTTGGAGCCGCCACCGGCGTCGAGGAAGTTGGCCGGCGCGCCGCCGGCCTGGGCGACGACGTCGAGGGTGGACATACAGAGCCCGGCGCCGTTGGCGAGGATGCCGACGTTGCCATCGAGCTTGACGTAGGTGAGGCCCTTCTCCCGCGCCATCGCCTCCTGCGGGTCGTCGATCGACTCGGCGTCGAGCTCGGCCAGACCCTCGTGGCGGTAAAGCGCGTTGCCGTCGATGGTCACCTTGGCGTCGAGGGCGACGACCTTGCCGTCCTCGGTGAGGATCAGCGGGTTGACCTCGATCAGCGTCGCGTCCTCCCCGGCCGCGGTCTCGGCAAGCTTCGCCAGGATCTCGGCCGCCTCGTCGAGCGCGTCCTCGTCGAGCCCGGCGCGCGCGACGATCGGGCGTGCCTCGGCTGCGGTGAACGGCCGAGTCGGGTCGATGTGCTCCTTGACCAGCGCCTGCGGATCCTCCGCGGCGACCGCCTCGATGTCCATCCCGCCCTTGGCGGAGACCATCGCCAGAAGCTTCTTCTCGCCGCGGTCGAGGATGACCGAGGCGTAGTACTCGGCGGCGATCGCCGAGCCGCCCTCGATCCAGACCTGGTCGACCCGGAACGGCCCCTCGCCATGGGGACCGACGATGTCCATGCCGAGGATCGCGCCGGCGAACTGCTCAGCCTCGGCCCGGTCGGCGGCAATCTTGATCCCGCCGGCCTTGCCGCGGCCACCGATCAGCACCTGGGCCTTGATCGCACAGGGGTAGCCGATCCGCTCCGCGGCGGCTACCGCGTCCTCGACCGTGGAGGCGACCTCGCCGCTCGGCACGGCGATGCCGTGCGCGGCGAAAAGCTGCTTGCCTTGATACTCGAGAAGGTCCATGTGATTGGGCGCCCCTGCCGAGCGCGAGCGGCAGCCTATAAGATGCCGCGCCCCATGCCTCTCCCCGCCTTGAAATCCGTCACCTGGGTGACCACCGACTGCTACGGAACGCTGATCGATTGGGAGAGGGGGATCATCGAGGCCTGTAAGAAAGAGGCCGCCAAGGATGGCTTCAGCTTCGAAGAGGGGCCGTTCCTGGCCCGGTTCATGGAAGTGCAGGCCGAAATCATGGCCGGCTCCTACGAACTGTACGCCGAGGTTCTGCGCCGCACGATCGTCAAAGTGGCGCGCGAGGTCGGCTGGGAGATCGAGCCCTCAAGGGCCCAGTTCCTCCCCGACAGCGTCGCCTACTGGCTGCCCTTCCGCGAGTCCAACGCGGCGATGGACCGGCTCGGCAAACGCTACGAGATCGGGATCATCTCCAACATCGACGACAAACTGCTCGGCATCTCACGTCGCCACCTGCGCACCGAACTGGACCTGGTCGTGACCGCGCAGCAGGTGCGCAGCTACAAGCCCGACCCGGTCCACTTCAAAGAGTGCGCGCGCCGGATCGGCGGCAAAAAAGGCTGGCTCCACATCTGCTGCGACTACACGACCGACGTCGCCCCGCTGCTGAAAATGAAGGTCCCGGTCATCTGGGTCAACCGCCACGGAGAGAAGCTCGACGGTCGCAAAGCGCCCAGCGCGACCGTCAAGAACTTCCGTGAAGCGGCGAAAAAGCTCGGCGCCGGCTAGGCCCGTCCTAGCCGTCTTCTAGAGGTCTGTACGAAGCCGGGCAAGACGATCAGGTACGGGCGCTCCGGATTCTGAGGCCCGTATAGCGTCCAGCCGATGCTGATCGACGGGGCACCGCTCGAGGCGCCGGCCGCGCCGCTGCACGATCTGTTGGCCGTGGGGTTGGCGGCCGGGCCGGACGAGGCCGCGATGGTCTCGGCCGAAGAGCGGGTGACCTGGCGGGAGCTGGAGGAGGCGAGCCTGCGGCTCGCCGGCGGGTACC
>DAIRWC010000006.1:0-6025 GCA_036802505.1 Solirubrobacterales bacterium | reverse complement strand
CGGTCTGGAGCCGGGGGATCGGATCGCCTCGCTGATGCCGAACCGCATCGGCCTCGCGATCCACTACCTCGCCTGCTTCAAGGCGGGCCTCGTCGCCACGCCGCTCAACTACCGCTACACGTTCCGCGAGATCGACCACGCGCTCGCGGTCAGCGGAGCGTCGGCGCTGCTCGCCCACGAGGAGCGGGGCGAGGACCTCGCCGCGAGCGAGCTCGTCGGCGGGTTGGCGCACGGGGTCATCTCCTACGGCGGTGCGGCGGGGGCGGAGCAGCGCTTCGAGTCCCTGGGGGAAGCCGAGCCGGCGGGCGGGCTTACTCCGCCCGAGCCGTCGAGCCCGGCGGCGATCTTCTTCACCTCGGGCAGCACCGGGCCGGCCAAGGGCGTCACCCACACCCACGAGACGCTGCGCTGGATGATGGCCAGCGCGATCTCGGCCTTCGACCTGAGTGCCGCGGATGCGTTCCTGCCGGGCTCGTCGATGTCGCACATCGGCTCGTTCCTGTGGACGCTGAGCACGCTCGCGGTGGGCGGCCGGGTGATCGTCGCCCGCACCTACGACAGCCACGAGTTGCTGCCGCTTCTGCGCGAGCACAGGCCGACCGTGCTGGCGATGATTCCCGCCGCGCTCGCGGCGCTGATCCGCGATCACGACCTCGCGCCGGAGGACTTCGCCTGCCTGCGCATCTGCCGGGCCGGGGCCGACAAGGTCTCGACCGAGCTGTTGACCGAGTTCGCCGCGCTCGCCGGCTTCCCGATCGACGAGGGCTACGGCATGACCGAGGTCGGCCTGGCGACGCTCAACCCGCCCGCCGGTCCGATCAAGCAGGGCTCGATCGGACCGCCGATCGGCGGCTTCAGCATCGCCCTGCGCGACGAGGATGGCGGTTCGCTCGAGCCCGGCACGGTCGGTCGCGTCTGGATCAGGTCGCGCAGCCGCATGGCCGGCTACTGGGAGGCGCCCGAGGCGACCGCCGAGGTCGTCCAGGAAGGCTGGCTCGACTCCGGCGACCTCGCCCGTGCCGACGAGGACGGCTACCTCTGGTTCTTCGGCCGCAAGAAGCAGGTGATCGTCCACGACGGCTCCAACATCAGCCCGCTAGAGGTCGAGAGCGCGCTGATGGAGCACCCCGCGGTCGACCTCGCCGGCGTCGTCGGCGTCCACGACGAGGTCCACGGCGAGAACGTGCGCGCTTACGTGACGCTGCGCCCCGACGCGACCCGTCCGTCGAGCGCCGACCTGATCGTCGCTTGCCGCGAGCGGGTCGGCTACAAGGCGCCCGAGGAGGTCGTCGTCCTCGACGAGATGCCGCTCAACCCGACCGGCAAGATCGACCGCGTCGGCCTCAAGCGGATGGCGGAGGACCACCTGCACCCGCACGGCCTCGCCTGATTCGACCGCGGTCGAGGTTTGAGTCGCACTGAGGGCTAAATCTCGACCGCGTGCCTACCGCTCGTGCGATAGCGCCGTGTCCAGCGCCGCTGAGATCAGCTCGGGCTGTTCGATCTGCGGGTAGTGGCCGGCGTCGGGCAGCTCGATCGTCTCGACGCCGGGGCGCAGCTCGCGCAGGCCGTCGAGCACGTCGACCCGGGCGACGGGGTCGTGCAGGCCCCAGGCCAGCGTCAGTGGCTTGGGCCAGTCGCGCAGGGCACCGTGCCAGCGCTCGGTGAAGCGTTCGCGCTCGGCCATGTAGTTGATCGTCAGGTGGGCGATGCGCTGGCCGCCGTCGTGAACGAGTAGCGACCACTGGTCGGCGGCCTCCTCGTCGGTCAGGGGGTGCTGCGGGGAGAAGATGCGCGAGAACTGGGCGCGGAAGCTGCGCTCGTTGGTGAGGCGGGCGAAGAGCGGGCCGAGCCGGCTGCGCAGCAACTTCTGTCCCGGCGTCGGCTTGGCAAGGTGCAGCAGCATGCTGCCGTTGAAGAGCAGCGCTCCCGCCATGTTCGTCCCGAGCTCGCCGCGCAGGTCGCGGGCCATCAGCTCGGTGGCGACCGAGGTGCCCATGTCGTGGCCGACGACGAAGACGCGCGCCGCGCCCGAGCGCCGCACCAGCTCCTCGGCGGCGTCGGCCTGCCAGGCGAGCGTGTACTCGTGGTCGCGCGGCTTCTCGGAGAGGCCGAAACCGAGGAAGTCGAAGCACAGCGTCGCCTCCCCGGGTGGGCGCAGCTCGAGCAGCGGCCGCCAGTCATAGGAGCTGGAGGGGAAGCCGTGCAGGAAGAGCAGCAGGACCCCGGCGCCCCCACCGCGGCGGCGGACGAAGAGCTTGCGACCGAGCACCTCCTCGATCGCCCCGTCGTCGCGCCAGCGCTGCACCCGCTCGGTCAGCATCGGCCGGCCCTACTCGCCCGCGAGGAAGCCGTCGGGCTCCTCGACCACGGTGTTGACCAGCTCGCCGATGCCCTCGATCTCGACCCGCACCGTCTCGCCGACGTGGAGCAGGTTCTCGCGGACCGGCTGGCGGCCGAGGCCGACGCCGGAGGGGGTGCCGGTGGCGATCGCGTCGCCCGGCTCAAGCGTGAACGCTTCGGAGAGGTGGGAGACCTGCTGGAAGCAGTCGAAGACCATCTCGCTGGTGCGCGCGTCTTGGCGCAGCTCGTCGTTGACGAAACAGCGGATCGCGAGGTCGTTCGGATCGCCGAGCTCGTCGGCGGTGACCAGCCAGGGCCCCAGCGGGCCGTGCGTGTCGAAGGACTTGCCGATCTGCATCGTCTGCGCTTTGCCCTGCCAGTCGCGCACGCTGACGTCGTTCGCGCAGGTGTAGCCGGCGATCACCTCGTGCGCCCGCTCGACCGGCACGTGGCGGCAGCGCTTGCCGATCACGATCGCCAACTCGGCCTCGTAGTCGAGGAAAGTCGAGACCTTCGGCATGTGGACGTCGGCGCCGGGCCCGACCACGCAGGTCACCTGCTTGTTGAAGAAGACCGGCACGTCGGGCGCCTCCATCCCCATCTCAGCGATGTGGTCGCGGTAGTTGAGCGCGATCGCCAGGTACTTGCGGGGCGTTGCCGGCGCCAGCAGTCGCGCGTCGGCGAGGGGGAGGCGCGGCGCGTCCGCGGCCATCTGTCCCAGAGCCTCCTGGCCGACAGAATCGAGCGCGGCCGCCGGTTCCTGCGGCACGTCGACGGTGGAGAGATCGACGACCTCGTCCCCCTCGACGATCCCCAGCGCGGGGGAGCTGCCATCGATTGCGAAGCGGCAGAGCTTCATCGCGCCCGGACTCTGCCAGATCGACGGGGTCCGCGGCCAGCTCTCGCTCAGCGCGCCGAATAGCACCTACGACGACAGGGCTTGCGAAGATGGGCGGATACACATGGCCGCTTCCCCTCGACAGGCTCCTCGCGCCGCCCCGAATGGACATCGGACCGCTGAGTTACGCAGCATCGCCCTTCACGGTCTCGTGGCCCAGCGGCTGGATACTGAGCTGTTGGACAGAGCCCGGAAGCGCGTCGGAGGATGGCTTGCGGTCGAAGGTCCCGTGGATCACCGATGGGCAAAGCAGTGGGAGGAACTTCTGAGCCTTCCAATTCCTGTACTCAAGCGACGCTTGGTCGAGGACAGCGAACAGATGCGTGATCTGCGGCAAAGCACTCCATTCGCAGGCGTTGTGCGCGAAGACGAGCGTCGGAAAATTCTCCAAGAAGTCCGTTGAGTTGCGCCGCCAAGATCTAGAGCACATCATCCGAGCTGCGGCAGATGTCACCGGCGATCAGGAGATCGTGGTTGTAGGAAGCCAGGCAATTCTGGGCGAGCACCCAGAAGCCCCCAAGCAGCTCCTGCTTTCTCCAGAGGCAGATGTCTATCCGCTACATCGTCGCGATCAGGTCGATGAGATAGATGGGGTTCTCGGCGAGGGAAGCATGTTCCACGACACCCATAGCTATTACGCCCATGGCGTCGGCGCCGAGACGGCGACCTTGCCGGCCGGTTGGGAGGAGCGTCTGGTCCCGATTCGCAATGAAAACACCCGCCAGGCAACCGGGCTCTGCTTGGAGAAACACGATCTTGTTCTCTCTAAGTTGGCGGCTGGTCGGGAGAAGGACTACCGCTTCGTGGCAGATGCCCTTCGCGAGAAGATCGTCGATGCGAGGATTCTGAGGGAGCGAATCGAGAAAATGCCCCTATCGCCAGAGCGTCTCGACCATTTGAGGCACGCCCTCGATGGGCAGATTCGGCAGACCGGCGAGGATTGACGAGCAGTCGTATAGTTCGCAACCGAGCGATGGGGCTCGCTCCCTCATAAGCGCGGTTCGATCCGCTGACGGTCCCTACCACGTCCATCGACGCTGATAGGAGACCCGTGAAATGCGAGTGACGCGATTCGACCTTCGCCGTTTGGCCGCTATCTACGTCGGCGGCGTGCTCGGGGCGCTCGCGCGGGTCGGCCTAGCCGAGGCGACGCCGCACGGACCGGGTGGGTGGCCGTGGGCGACCTTCGCGGTCAACATGGCCGGGGCGCTGCTGCTCGGCTACTTCGTCGCCCGCCTCCGCGACCACCCCGAGGACAGCCTCGCCCATCCCTTTCTCACCACCGGGATCTGCGGCACCCTGACCACCTTCTCCACCATGCAGCTTGAGCTGTTCCAGATGGTCGACGGTGGGTACCTCGGCCTTGCCGCCGCTTATGTCGGCGCGACCCTCGTCGCCGGCTTCGCCTTCGTGCGGATTGGGATTGCGTTCGAGCGGCGCCCGGAGGTAGCCGGGTGAGCGCCCCTGCCTGGATCGCCGTCGGCCTGCTCGGCGGCGCCGCGGCCGCCGCGCGGTTCCTGATCGACACGGCAATCGCCGCGCGCACCGACCATCCCTTCCCGCACGGCATCCTCGCGATCAACATCGGCGGTGCGCTGGCACTCGGCCTTGTCGCCGGCTTCGCACTGGAAGGCCAGGCGCTGGTCATCGTCGCCGGCGGCGGCATCGGCTCCTTCACCACCTTCTCCACCTGGATCCTCGACTCGCACCGGCTCGCCGAGGCCGGCCACACCCATCTCGTCTGGCTCAACCTCGGCCTCTCCCTGGTGGCCGGTTTCGCCGCCGTCGCCCTCGGCCACTGGCTCGGCGGCGTGCTCTGAGAGCGCGGTCGTCGTTTGTGTCGCATAGCGGTAGAAAGGGCGACCGCGCTCGCCGTAACGAAGCGTCCGCGCTCGGCTCTAACTTGGAAATAGATGGACCAGCTCGACCCGCAGATGTTTCAGGAGGCGCTGATCGACACCTCCGGCGGCGCACCCGTCCCGGCCGCGGAGCCCGCCGCGCCTCCAGCCAGAGTGCCCCTGCTGGAGCTTGAGGACGGCCAGCGCGTGAAGGGCATCTACGCGGTGCGCCAGCGCGAGCTGCGCCGCAAGCGCAACGGCGAGCCGTGGCTGCGCCTGACGCTCGGCGACGCTAGCGGCGGCGCCGAGGCCGTCGCCTGGGAGGACGCCGAGGAGCTCTACGCGCTTGCCGCGCCTGGGACCGCGGTCGAGGTAGCCGGCGTCTTTGAGATGAGCGATCGCTGGGGGCCGAAGATCAAGCTCTCCGCCCTGCGCGAGGCGTCCACGGACGAGTACGACCCGGCCGACCTCGCCGCCGAGTCGGACGTCTCCTTCGAGGACCTGGAGGGCAAACTGCGCCAGCTGCTGGAGACCGTGCAGGACCCGCAGCTACGCGACCTGCTCGGCCGCTTCTTCGGCGAGAGCGCGGAGATCTGGGCGCGCTTCCGCGACGCCCCGGCGGCGAAGGTCTACCACCAGGCATACCGCCACGGCCTGCTCGAGCACACCGTCTCCGTCGCCCAGGCGGTCAGCGCCGCCGCCAACTTCTTCCCCGGCATCGACCGCGAGGTAGCCGTCGCCGGCGCGCTCCTGCACGACATCGGCAAGACCGTCGCCTACAACGACGATCCGCTGGCAATCGACCTCACCGACGCCGGCCGGCTGCAGGGTGAGATCCCGCTCGGCTACTACACCGTGCGCCGCGAGATCGAGGAGATCCCCGGCTTCGACCCGGGGCTGGCCCAGGCGGTCCTGCACATCATCCTCAGCCACCACGGCTCGCTCG
>DAIRWC010000005.1:0-20481 GCA_036802505.1 Solirubrobacterales bacterium | reverse complement strand
CACCGTTGCCGCGGTCAACTGGACCGAGCCGGAGCTGCGCAAGCTCACGGCGAGCGCGCAGGCGAAGCGGGCCGGCGAGCTGCTTGCCGAGCGGGCCAAAGCGGCCAAGATCGAGACCTGTGTCTTCGACCGCGGCGGCTACCAGTTCCACGGCCGCGTCAAGGCTCTGGCCGAAGGCGCCCGCGAGGGTGGGTTGAAATTCTGATGCCCTCCGCTCTCTCGTTCAGTCAGCTACGGTGTCCGGTCCGATGAAGGGCATGGACATGACCAACGTGGAGACGGTGAGCCCGCGCGGCCTCGATCTCCAGGAGCGCGTAATCGAGATCAACCGCGTCGCCAAGGTGGTCAAGGGCGGTCGCCGCTTCTCCTTCACTGCGCTCGTCGCCGTCGGCGACGAAGAGGGCGTCGTCGGGATCGGCTACGGCAAGGCCCGCGAGGTCCCGCTGGCGATCCAGAAGGCGGTCGAGAACGCGCGCAAGAGCCTCATCCGCGTGCCCAAATACGGGCAGACGCTGACCCACAAAATCATCGGCCGCTACGGCGCCGGCCACGTGGTCCTGCGCCCGGCCAGCCCCGGTACCGGTGTTATCGCCGGCGGCGGCGTGCGCGCCGTGCTCGAGCTGGGTGGGGTGCGTGACGTGCTGACCAAGAGCATCGGCACGCAGAACCCGATCAACCTCGTCAAGGCGACGATGGACGGCCTGGTGCGGTTGCGGCGGCCTGAGGAGGTTGCGGAGTTGCGCGGGTTGACGGTTGCTCAGGTCTTGGGAGTTCAGAAGTCGAACGGGTCAGCCGCGGGTCCTGTCGCGGAGGGGGGGGTGTCCCCGGCTGCGCTGGGTTCCTCGCCAGATGCGCCGGAGGGACCTGCTCAGCCCGAGGGGCGAGGAACGGACGCCGCTTCCGCCGGCGACACCCCCCCCTCCACGCCACCCGCGGGTGAGACGTCTGAGGAGAAAGCTGCTGAGGCTCCGGCCGAGGAGGCGACCGCCCCGGCCGCTGATGTCAAAGCTGAGGAGACTCCGGCCGCTGAGGCGAAAGCTGAGGAGTCGTGAGCGCGGTGACTATCAAGCAGGTTCGTTCGCTTGCCGGGACCAATCCCAGTCAGAAAGCTACGCTCGCGGCGCTTGGGCTTGGCAAGATTGGGCGGGCCGTGGAGCGGAAAGACTCTCCGCAGTTGCAGGGGCAGATTCGGGTTGTCTCTCATCTCGTGGAGGTGGGTGACTGATGGCCGATACGCCTCGTTCCGAGGAGATCGGGCTTCATAACCTTTCGCCCAAGCCTGGGTCCAAACGGCCGCGCAAGCGGATCGGGCGCGGTGAGGGAAGTGGCTTGGGGAAGACTTCAGGCCGCGGTCACAAGGGCGCCGGAGCGCGTTCGGGGCGCAAGCGCAAGGCCGGCTACGAGGGTGGGCAGAACCCGATCCACATGCGGATGCGAAAGCTCCGCGGCCCGCACAAAAAGCAGTCGATGCCGTTCGAGAACTTCCGCACCGCGACCCAGCCGGTCAACGTCGGCGACCTCGAGGAGCGCTTCGACGCCGGTGCCGAGGTCAACGTCGAGGCGCTCAAGGCAAAGGGCCTGGCGAAGCGCTCGGACCCGGTGAAGATCCTCGCTCGCGGCGAGATCTCGAAGAAGCTCGAGGTTCACGCGCACGGCTTCAGCGCGGCAGCCCGCGAGAAGATCGAGGCTGCCGGCGGTTCCTGTCACACTCTGGAGCCCTAATGCTCAGGACTATTGCGAACGCTTTCGGCGTCGCGGAGATCCGCAAGAAGCTTGCGTTCACCGCGGCGATGCTGCTGCTCTACAGGCTCGGGGCCTACATCCCCGCGCCGGGGGTCGACGCGGGCGCGGTCAAGGAACTCTCGTCCAACTTCGCCGGCGGCAACATCCTCAACTTCCTCAACACCTTCTCCGGCGGCGGGCTGTCGCGCCTCTCCCTGTTTGCGCTGGGGATCATGCCCTACATCACCGCCTCGATCATCCTGCAGCTGCTGACGGTGGTCGTGCCGTCGCTGGAGAAACTGCAGAAAGAGGGTGAGGTCGGGCAGCAGAAAATCACCCAGTACACCCGCTATCTCACCGTCGGGCTGGCCGTCGCACAGTCCTTCGGCTACGTCTTCCTGTTTCGCTCCTTCGGCAGCGCGGCCGGCGGCAACAACGTCATCGGCACTCTCACCGGCCCCAAAATTCTGCTGATCGTGATCTGTCTGACCGCCGGCTGCACGCTGCTCATGTGGATGGGCGAGCTGATCACCCAGCGCGGCGTCGGCAACGGCATCTCGCTGCTGATCTTCGCTTCGATCGTCTCCCGCATCCCCAATGGGCTGCAGGCGTGGTGGACCAACCCGGATCAGGTCTTCGTCGTGATGATGCCGTTCGTCGCGCTGGCCGTGATCGTCGCGATCGTCTTCGTCCAGGAGGGGCAGCGCCGCATCCCGGTCCAGTACGCGAAACGGATGGTCGGGCGAAAAATGACCTCCGGCGGTTCCACCTACCTGCCGCTGCGGGTCAACATGGCGGGCGTAATCCCGGTCATCTTCGCCGCCTCGATCATGGCCTTCCCGCCGACGATCGGCCAGATGCTGAACACGCCCGCGGCCCTCGACTTCGCCGCCTTCTTCAGCCCCAACGGCTGGGCCTACGTGGTCGGCGAGGTCTTCTTCATCATCATCTTCACCTACTTCTATACCGCGGTGACCTTCAATCCGGTCGACCAGGCCGACAACTTGAAAAAATACGGCGGCTTCATTCCCGGCGTGCGTCCCGGGCGGCCGACCGCGGAGTACCTCGACCGGATCCTCTCTCGCCTCACCTTCCCGGGCGCGCTCTATCTGGGTGCGGTGGCGGCGCTGCCGACGATCTTGATCAGCCAGACCTCGGCGAACTTCTTCTTCGGCGGGACCTCGATCCTGATCGTCATCGGCGTCGCGCTTGACACGGTCAAGCAGCTCGAGGCGCAGTTGATGATGCGCAATTACGAGGGATTCTTAAAATAGAGCTCAACCTCGTCCTTCTCGGCCCTCCCGGCAGCGGGAAGGGCACCCAGGGGGAGCGGCTGCAGGAAGATCTGCAGCTGCCCTACTACGCGACCGGGGACATCCTGCGGGCGGCGGTGCGCGACGAAACGGAGCTGGGCAAGGCGGCAAAGGAGTACATGGACCGCGGCGACCTCGTTCCGGACGAGGTGATCGTCGGCGCGATCGCCGAGCGGATCGACTCGACCGAGGCGGCGGACGGCTTCATCCTCGACGGCTTCCCGCGCACCGTGCCGCAGGCCGAGGCGCTGGCCGCAAAGCTGGCCGGCCTGGGCCGGCAACTGACCGCGGTGCTGCTGATCGATGCGAGCGACGAGGAGGTGACGCGCAGGCTCGGAGGTCGCCGCACCTGCGCCGAGAACGGTCACGTCTTCCACGTCGACTTCAATCCGCCCGAGCGCGAGGACGTCTGCGACATCGACGGCAGCGAGCTGATCGTCCGCGACGACGACAAGCCCGAGGTGATCCGCCACCGGCTGGAGACTTACCACGAGAAGACCGAGCCGCTGATCGAGTTCTACGACCACCAGAGCCTGCTGCGGCGGATCGACGGCGCCGCCGAGCCGGACGCCGTGGCCGATGAGTTGCGCCGCGCGCTGGCGACGCTGAAGCTCGAGGCCGACGAGACCATTTAGGTGGCCCTGGCGACTTGGCCGGGCGGCTAGCGTGTACCGAATGATCATCCGCAAGACCCCCGAGCAGGTCGACAAGATGGCCGCGTCGGGCCAGATCCTGGTTCGCTGCCTGCGGATGGTTGCGGCCAAAGCCCGCGCCGGCGTCACCACCAAGGAGCTGGACGAAGCGGCGGAGAAGTTCATCCGCTCGCAGGGGGCTGAGCCGGCCTTCAAGGGCTACCGGGGCTTCCCGGGCTCGATCTGTGCCTCGCCCAACTCGATGGTCGTGCACGGCATCCCCGGCCCCTACGAGCTGAAGCGCGGCGACCTGCTCTCGGTCGACGTCGGCGTGATCAAGGACGGCTGGGTCTCCGATGCGGCGATGACCCTTCCGATCGGCTCGGTGACGCCCGAGGCGCGCAAGCTGCTCGATGTGACCAAGGCGGCGCTGTTCGCGGGCGCCGAGCAGATGCGGCCGGGCAACCACCTCGGCGACGTCTCGGCGGCGATCCAGCGCGCGGTCGAGATCGAGGGGCTCTCGATCATCCGCACGCTGGTCGGGCACGGGATCGGCCGCGACATGCACGAGGACCCACAGGTCCCCAACTTCGGCGAGCCCGGCAAGGGCCCCGAGCTGGAGGAGGGCACCGTCTTGGCGATCGAGCCGATGGTCAACGCCGGCGGCCCTTTGGTCCGCATGGGCGACGACGGCTGGGCCGTCTACTCGCAGGACGGCACCCTCGCCGCCCACTTCGAGTTCACGGTCGCGGTCACCGCCGACGGGCCGCGGATCCTGACTCCCTGGCACGAGGACGAGTAGGACGAGAGCTACTTGCGGGGAGGAGAGACCGGTGTGCCTCCGCGTGAATTTAGGTCGCACGCGCTTCGCGCTTAGCGACTATGGGGGAGCGCGGCTGACGCCGCGCAAAAGACAGATTGCATTTCGCCGCTTCGCGACATTCCCGCGGAGGCACACCGGTCTCTCCTCCGCGGAGCGCGGTCGTTAGGGTCAGCTGATGTGGTCGGATCGGTGGGCTGAGGTGGATGGGTATGTGAGCGGGTTGCTGGCGCCGGAGGATGAGGCGCTCAAGGCTGCACTCAAAGCTGGCGTGGATGCTGGGCTGCCGGAGATCCAGGTTTCTCCGCCGCAGGCGCGGCTGCTGGATATCCTGGCGCGGTCGGTTGGGGCGCGGACGGTGCTGGAGTTCGGCACGCTGGCGGGCTACAGCACGATCTGGCTGGCTCGGGCGCTTCCGGAAGGCGGCCGGCTGATCACGCTTGAGGCGGATCCCGACTATGCGGAGGTCGCACGGGCGACCATCGCCAATGCTGGCCTCTTGGAGCTGGTCGAGCTGCGGGTTGGGCCTGCGCTCGACTCCCTGCCCGCCTTGGAGGCCGAAGGCGCTGGGCCATTTGACTTCGTCTTCATCGACGCGGACAAGATCCACACGCCCGACTACTTCACCTGGGCCGTCGATCGCACTCGCCCCGGGGGCCTGATCGTCGCCGACAACGTCATCCGCGATGGCGCCCTGGTCGATCCCGAGACCGACGATCCCACGATCCCCGCGCAGCGCCGCCTGCACGAGCTGATCGCCGCCGACCCCCGCGTAACCGCGACGACGATCCAGACGGTCGGTGCCAAGGGCTACGACGGCTTCACGCTGGCACTCGTGAACGACTTCGCTTAGGTCGCCCGGCGGCGATTCTCGGAAGTTGCACCTCGTTGAGGGGGCGAGTTTCGCTCGCCCAGCCCTTGGATATGCGTGCGATTCACCCGTCACGCAAAGAACCGGATGCGTCGCGAAAAGCTGGACCGAGCGGATGTTCTCAGAATCGTGGCTCCGGAGAATCGACTCGGCGAGGACCCAGATGGTAACTTCTTGTATGCAATGGAGGTACGGGGGACCCCATATTGCGCGGTCGTCGCCTTGGACAACGGCGAACTGATCACCATCTACGATCTGAGGAAATGATGAAGGCTGATTACGAGAGTCGAGCTGACACGATTCAAATCACGTTGGGAGACGGGGATCGCCGTCTTTCCGGCGGTAGCGACGTGATCGAAAACGGCCGGGTAATCGTCAGCTTCTCTGAGAATCGCCCCGCGATGATCGACGTGATCGGCACGAGCAACGGCTTCGAGGAGGGACTTCGAGTTGCCGCGCAGCGCAATGAGCTCGATGCCGAAGCGCTAATCGCGATCTCCCGCGCCGCATTGGCAGTGCCGGATCGGCCGGTCCGGCTCGATGTCGGCGCGCGCATCGCTGCCTGATGCCTGCCGCAACGCGTCCCCTGCTATCTTTCCCGGTCGGCCTTGAGGGCCGTCTGTTCGTGCTTGCTTGCCCGATTCATGGGGCGGGCGGGAGTCCTGTAGTCGACACAACACCGGAGCGATGAAGGTCCGAGCTTCCGTAAAGCCGATGTGCGAAAAGTGCAAGGTAATCCGCCGCAACGGCGCGGTCCTTGTCATCTGCCAGAACCCGCGCCACAAGCAGCGGCAGGGCTGACGCATGGCACGAATCGCGGGGATCAACATCCCGGTCAACAAGCGGGTCGAGATCGGGCTCACCTACATCTTCGGCATCGGTCGCTCGACTGCCCAGGACATTCTCAAGGAGACCGGCATCGACCCCAACACCTCGGTCAAGGATCTGACTGAGGAAGAGGTTGTGAAACTGCGCGAGGCAGTCGAGCAGCGCGAGGTCGAGGGCGACCTACGGCGCGAGCACTCGCAGGACGTCAAACGACTGATGGAGATCGGCTCCTACAGGGGCCTGCGTCACCGTCGCGGCCTGCCTGTCAGGGGTCAGCGGACGAAGACCAACGCGCGCGGCCGCAAGGGCCCGCGCCGGATGAGCGTCGCCGGCAAGCGCAAGGCATAAAGGAATAGAGAAGAGAGATGGCCGCAGCCAAAAAACCCGCCAAAGGACGCACCCGTCGCCGGGTCAAAAAGAACATCGCCTACGGGCAGGCCCACATCAAGACTTCGTTCAACAACACGATCGTCACCTTGACCGACCCCCAGGGCAACGTGATCGCCTGGGAGTCGGCCGGATCGGCGGGCTTCAAAGGCTCACGCAAGTCGACGCCGTTCGCCGCCCAGGTCACCGCCGACGCGGCGGCCAAGAAGGGGATGGAACACGGCCTCGAAAAGGTCGAGGTCTTCGCCAAGGGCGCCGGTTCCGGTCGCGAGACGGCGATCCGCTCGCTGCAGGCGGCCGGGCTCGATGTGACCACGGTCAAGGACGTCTCGCCGCAGGCCCACAACGGCTGCCGCCCGAAGAAGCGGAGGCGGGTCTAGTGGCTCGCGACACCTCGGCCCAGTGCAAGCAGTGCCGTCGCGAGGGCCAGAAGCTCTTCCTCAAGGGCGAGCGCTGTTTCACCGACAAATGCGGCGTCGAGCGCCGCTCCTACCCGCCCGGCGATCACGGTCGCGGCCGGATGCGGCAGTCCGAGTACCGCGTGCAGCTGCGCGAGAAGCAGAAGACGCGCCGCTACTACCAGGTGCTCGAGAGCCAGTTCCGTGCCTATTACGACAAGGCTTCGCGTCAGGACGGCGTCACCGGTGAGAACCTTTTGCGGCTGCTCGAGTCGCGCCTGGACAACGTCCTGGTGCGGCTCGGATTCGCCGCCTCGCGGCGCCAGGCCCGGCAGCTGGTCGGTCACGGTCACTGGCTGGTCAACGGCCGTCGCGTCGACGTTCCCTCCTACCAGGTGCGCCCCGAGGACGTGATCTCGATCAAGTCCGGCTCGGCGGCCACCGACACGATTCGCAAGGCGACCGAGCTGGTCTCGACCGTGCCGGCCTGGCTGCAGGCCGACCACGATTCGCTTACCGCCAAGGTGCTGCGCCTCCCCGAGCGCGCGGAGATCTCGGCGCCGGTGCAGGAGCAGCTGATCGTCGAGCTGTACTCCAAGTAGTCCGGACTGTTTCTGAAACACCCATAAGCAAGGAACTCATGACCACTGACTTTCAGGTCCCTCGTATAACCGCAGACAAGGCGGATGACCGCCGCGGCACCTTCATCATCGAGCCCCTCGACAAGGGCTTTGGCTACACGTTCGGCAACGGGCTCCGTCGCGTCCTGCTCTCCTCACTGGGCGGCGCTGCCGTCACCAGCGTTCGCATCGAGGGCGTTTCGCACGAGTTCTCGACGGTGCCGGGCGTCAAAGAGGACGTCACCGACATCATCCTCAATTTGAAGGACCTCGTCGTCCGCATGCACACCGACGCCGACGAGGTCGAGGCCCCGCTGGTCGCCACCGGCCCCGGTGAGGTCAAGGCCAAGGACATCGACCTTCCTTCGGGAGTGGAGATCCTCAACCCCGATGCCCCGATCGCGACGCTGGAGAAAAAAACCAAGCTCGAGGTCTACCTGACGATCGGCCGCGGCCGCGGCTACTCGCCGGCTGAGGAGAACAAGTCCGACGATCAGCCGATCGGCGTCATCCCGATCGACTCGATCTTCTCGCCGATCCGCCGTACCTCCTACTCGGTTGCGACGGCGCGTGTGGGTCAGAGGACCGACTTCGACAAACTGACCCTGGACCTCGAGACCGACGGCTCGATCGAGCCGGCCGCGGCCCTGCGTGAGGCCTCGGAGATCCTGATCAAGACCCTGGCTATCTTCACCGACGCCGAGCGGGTCGAGGAACTGACCGCTCGCGAAGCGATTGCGGCTCCGCTAGCCGGCGGCGATGGACTGTCCGCCATTGCCGGCGATGGAGCAGGCTCGGCGGCCAACAACGGCCTCGACGAGATCCTGATCGAGGAGCTGGAGTTGGGTGTGCGCTCCTACAACTGCCTCAAGCGGGCTGGCGTGCAGACCGTCGGCGACCTGGTTCGCAAGACCCGCTCAGAGCTGAACGCGATCCCCAACTTCGGCTCGAAGTCGATTGACGAAGTGATCGAGACCCTGCAGTCCCGCGGCCTCGATCTGCAGGCGGACTGAGGAAGCGGCGAGAGCGAGCCGAGGAACCCGATGCGCCACCGTAAGAAGCGGAACAAACTGAGTCGCAATGCGGCGCACCGGGAGTCGCTCCTGTCCAACCTCTCCAAGCAGCTGATCGAGCACGAGCGGATCAAGACCAGCCAGGCGAAGGCCAAGGCGGTCAAGCCCGAGGTCGAGCAGTTGATCACGCTTGCCAAGCGGGGCGATCTTCACGCCCGCCGTCAGGCGCTGGCGACGCTGCACAACGACAAGTTCATCGTGCACAAGCTGTTCGAGGAGGTCGCGCCTCGCTACGTCGAGCGCCCCGGGGGGTACACGCGGATCGTCAAGCTCGGCCCGCGGCGGTCGGACTCGACCGAAATGGTTTATCTCGAGCTCGTTTAGCTTGGCGTAGGGACGGAGCAGGGGGCATCCCCGCGTTGCTGGGTTTTCGCCAGAACGTCTGGTGGCCGTCCGAGGTTGCTTGTGGGGCGAAAAGGGGACGCCGCTGCCGCGGGGATGCCCCCTGCTCCGTCCTCTCAGCAGCTTGTTGGCTCAGTAGCTGACTTTCTCCAGGTAGAGGCCGTGGGGTGGGGCCGTGTCGCCGGCCGCGGAGCGCGGGGCGCCTGCCAGTAGCTTCGTGAAGCTGGTGGGGGTGCGGCGGCCTCCTCCTACCTCGAGCATCGTGCCTACGAGGATCCTCACCATGTTGCGCATGAAGGCGTCGGCGGTGATGCGGAAGGTGAGGATGTCTCCTTCTTGCTTCCAGCCGGCGTGGTGGATGTCGCGGTCGAAGCGGATGTGGTCGGTTTGGGTTGGGGTGAAGGCGGTGAAGTCGTGATTGCCTTGGAGGGCTGAGGCGCACGCTTCCAGGGCCTCCAGGTCATAGCGATGGGGCCACCAGAGGGCGCGGCCCTGCTCGAAGGGGCTTGGCGCCGAGCGGGCCAGCAGGCGGTAGCGGTAGCTGCGTGACTTGGCGTTGTGGCGGGCGTCGAAATCGTCCTCGACCTCTGTGGCCGCGGTAACGCCTATGTCGTCGGGGCCGACCCCGTTGAGCCGCCGAGCCAGGTCCGCGCCGACCTCAGCCGAGGTGACGAAGCTCGCAACCTGTCCAAGCGCATGCACCCCAGTATCGGTCCGCCCCGCCACCGCCAGCTTCACCGGCTCTCGCAGCACCGTGGCCAAAGCAGCCTCCAACTCCCCCTGCACGGTCCGCTGCCCCGGCTGAGCCGCCCATCCCTTAAAGCTCGCGCCGTCGTATTCGATGTCCAGCCGCACGGTAGTCACGCGCGCAGTATGCCCTCAGCCTCGCTCCTCTGCTGCGCTTGACGGGACGGGGAAGGGGTGTCCTCGTCGCAGCGGCGTCCCCTTTTCGCCCCGCAAGCCCTCGGGCGACAGCCCTCGTTGTCCTGTGGCGAAAACCCAGCAAGACGAGGACACCCCTTCCCCGTCCCTAGAATCGCCTGCGTGCGTGTTCTCCTGACCAACGACGACGGAATCTCGGCCCCTGGACTTCAGGCCGCCCGCCGCGCCCTGCGCGCGCTCGACGGCGTCGACGTCGACGTGATCGCCCCGGACTCGAACCGCAGCGCCACCGCGCGCAGCATCACCACCCGCTCACCGCTGACGGTCGAGGAGGTCGAGTTCGGCGACGGCGACCGCGGTTTTGCCACTGACGGCACTCCGGTCGACTGCGTCCGCTTCGCCGAGCTGGGCCTGGTCGGACACCGACCCGACCTGATCGTCTCCGGGATCAACCACGGTGCCAACCTCGGCGACGACATCACCTACTCCGGCACCGTCGCCGCGGCCTTCGAGGGGATCGTGCTCGGCATCCCCGCCGTGGCGATCTCCCAGCAGTCCTCCGGCGGCGGCATGGGCTACGTCAGCGGTCGTTTCGACTTCGCGGTTGCGGCCGCGTTCGTCGCCCAGCTCGTCACTGCGCTGGGGGACGAGCCGATGCCGCCGAAAACGCTGATCAACGTCAACTGCCCGGCCGGCGAGCCGAACGGGATCGAGGTGACCAGGCTCGGCAAACGCGTCTACAACGACGAGCTGAAACTCGTCTCCGAGGATGGGGACGGCCGCCGCCGCTATGAGATCTACGGCTGGCAGCCCGGCTTCGAGGAGCTCGAGGGCTCCGACCTTATGGCGGTCTCCCAGGGGCGGATCGCGGTCACGCCGATCCACTTTGACCTCACCGACCACGGTGGCCTGGAGCGACTGCGGGGCTGGCGCTTCGAGGAGATGCTGGCCGCCAGCGCCGCGGCGGCGTGAGCGAGGCCGACGCCCAGCGGGCCGCCGAGCTGCGGCAGGAGCTGGAGCGCCACAACCGGCTCTACTACGTCCTCGACGAACCCGAGGTCGGCGATGACACCTACGACGCGCTGCTTGACGAGCTACGGGCTATAGAGGCCGACAATCCCGAGCTGCGCACGGCGGACTCGCCGACGCAGCGGGTCGGCGCGCCGCCGCTCGACCGCTTCGAGCAGGTCGAGCACGTCGAGCAGATGCTCTCGCTCGGCAACGCCCGCAACGAGGAGGAGCTGCGGGCCTGGGAGAACCGGCTCGCCAGCTACCTCAAGCGACTCGACATCGCGGCCTCTGAGTTCAGCTACACGAGCGAGCCCAAGATCGACGGCCTGGCGATCTCGCTGACCTACGAGGACGGGGTGCTCGTGCGCGGTGCCACCCGCGGCGACGGCCGGGTCGGCGAGGACGTGACCCAGAACCTGCGCACGATCGGCTCGGTGCCGCTGCGAATCCCCGATGCGCCCGAGCTGATCGAAGTTCGCGGCGAGGTCTACCTGCCGATCGCCGCCTTCAAAGCCCTCAACGAGCGCCGCGCCGCAGCCGAGCAACCGACCTTCGCCAACCCGCGCAACTCGGCCGCGGGCTCGATCCGCCAACTCGACCCGGCGCTGGCAGCCGAACGGCCGCTCTCGACCTGGTGCTACGGGATCGGCGCCGTCCGCGGGCTCGACCTCGCTACCCACATGGACGAGGTCGAGTGGTTGAACGAACGCGGCTTCAAGGTCAACCCCGACACCGCACATCACCGCGGGGTGGAGGGCGTGGTCGAGCGCTGTCACTGGTGGGAGGAGCGGCGCGAGACGCTCGACTACGAGATCGACGGCGTCGTCGTCAAGGTCGACGAGCGGGCGCTGTGGCGCGAGCTGGGCGTGGTCGGGCGCGAGCCGCGCTGGGCGATCGCCTGGAAGTTCCCGCCGACGACGGCGACGACGAGGATGAACAGCGTCGTCTGGAACGTCGGCCGCACCGGGCACCTGGTGCCGTTCGCGATGCTCGAGCCGGTCCACGTCGGCGGCGTCACGGTCAGCACGGCGACCCTGCACAACGAGGAGGATCTGGCGCGCAAGGACGTCCGCGAGGGCGACGAGGTGGTCGTGATGCGGGCCGGCGACGTGATCCCGCAGGTGGTCTCGCCGTTGGTTCAGAAACGGCAGAACAAGCGCGCCCGCAAACCGAAGCCGCCGAAGAAGTGCCCCGCCTGCGAAACGGAGACCGTCAAGCCCGAGGGGGCGGTCTTCACGATCTGCCCCAACCGCACCGGCTGCCCGGGCCAGTCCTTCCAGCACGTCAAGCACTTCGTCAGCAAGGGCGCGATGGACATCGACGGGTTCGGCGAGAAGCAGGCGATGCGCTTCCTCGAGGAGGAACTGATCGCCGACGTCGCCGACATCTACGACCTGAGCGAGGAGCAGTTGGTGGGCATGGACCGCTTCGCCGAGGTCTCGGCCCGCAACCTGCTGGCGGCGATCGACGGTTCGCGGTCGCGCCCCTTCAAGCGGGTTCTCTACGCGCTGGGGCTGCCCGGCGTGGGCTACGTCACGGCAGAGGCGCTCGCCGACCACTTCGGCTCGATCGACGCTCTGCACGAGGCCGACCCCAGCGTGATCGAGGAGGTGGAGGGCGTTGGTCCGATCATGGCGGTGCAGATCGCCGAGTCGCTCGCCGACGAGCCGACCTGGCAGCTGATCGGGAAGCTGCGCGAGAAGGGCCTGCGCCTCGAGCAGGACGCATCGGAACGGCGCCCCGAGGGCGGGCCGCTGGAGGGGAAGACCCTGGTGTTGACCGGGACGCTGCCCGAGCTGACCCGTGAGGAAGCGGCGGCGCTGGTCAAGGCCGCCGGCGGCAAGGTGGTCAACTCGGTCTCGAAGAAGACCGACTACGTCGTCGCTGGCGAGAACCCGGGCTCGAAGCTGGCCAAAGCGGAGAAATTGGAGGTCGAGATCCTCGACGAAGCTGCTCTGAGCGCCCTCCTGGACGGCGGCTCCTGAGCCTCAGTAGGAGGCCACCAACGCGGCGATCTTGTCCTGCTCGTAATGGGCGAGGGAGAGGTCGCTGACGCTGTTCATCAGGATCGAGAAGGCCATGACCCGGCCGTCGCGGTTGAAGCAGTAGCCGGAGAGGGCGCTGGCCGCGGTCAGGGTGCCGGTCTTGGTGCGGCAGCGACCGTAGGCAGCGGTCCCGTGCATGCGGTCGGCAACCGTTCCTTCGTGGCCGGCAAGCGCCAGGTCCTGGATGAATTCGTCGCCGGCGGGCGCCCCGCGCATCGCCTTGAGGAGGCCGACGACCTGGACCGGGGAGGCACGGTTGCCGCGGGTCAGCCCCGAACCGTCGACCGCCTGAATCCCGGAGCCTTGGCTGCGGGCGAAGCGCTCGACCACGTTCGTTCCGGCCTGGGTGGTGCCGGCGCCGCCGAAGTGGGCGCCGAGCAGCTTCGCGAGCATCTCGGCGAAGAAGTTGTTCGAGTACACGTCGGTCGCCTCGACCAGCTGGGACATCGTCGGCGAGTGCACGCTGGCGAGCGCTTCTGCCCCCGACGGCGTAACGGCGCGGGCGACCCCGCTGCGGATCTTGATTCCCCTGGAGCGCAGCGCCGCATCCAGCCTTGCCGCTGCAAGGGTCGCGGGATCGGAGGCGAAGCCTTGGGAAATCGAGCCGCGGTAGCCGGAGTCGAACGAGAGTCCCGAGAGCGGCCCGATGTAGGGGCTCGTCGCGTAACCCGAGTCGGCGACGCCACGCAGCCGGTCGAAGACGCTGTCATCGGCGTAGAGCCGGCCGGTCACGACATGCACGCCTGCGGCATGGAGCTGGGAGCCGAGCAGGAGCAGATCGGTGCCAACGCCGCCCCCGTAGCGGTTGTAGAACGAGGGCACCCCAAGCGCCGGGTCGCCGCCTCCCTGCAGGTAGAGGCTGCCGTGCAGGACGCCCGCGGCGTCGATTCTGCCGTCGGTGAGCAGCTTGGTGACGATGCGGTATTCGGGCCCGAAGCGGGAGAGGGCGGTCGAGGTCGTGAACAGCTTCGTGTTGGAGGCCAAGATCCGCGGCCGCTTTGCCGCCCGCGCGCAGAGGGGCTTGCCACTTTCCGCATCGATCACAAACAGCCCACTCGCCGATCCCCCTCCATAGACCAACCGTTCCCGCATCTGCCGACAGGCGCCGCCAGCCCCGCTCGCCCCCGAGGGCAAGAGAAGCAAGACAGCTAGCAAGCCGAAGAGGATCGACGCCCGTCTCATCCCAGATAGCAACACAAGAACCACGCAAGGTAGCGGCGCACGCGGTTGAAGAGGAAGGATGGGGTGTCCGGTCGGGCAGCGGCGTCCTCTTTTCGCCCCGCTGGCTGGCGAGAGACACAAGCGCGGCTGGCGAAAACCCAGCAACCGACCGGACACCCCCGTCCTTCCCAATCAGAGGCCGCCCGCCCCGTCTGGGATAATTCGTGTTTATGGGCAAGGTCGTCGATATAGAGACCCCCACCCGGCGTAAACGGGTCAAGGGTCGAAAACGGCCCTCGAAGACCGCCCTGGTTCTCGGCGGCGGCGGCTTCACCGGCGGCGTCTACGAGATCGGCGCCCTGCGCGCACTCGACCTGCTTGCCGTCAACAGCACGGTCAACAGCTTCGACGTCTACGTCGGCACCAGCGCCGGCTCCTTCGTCGCGACGATGCTGGCCAATGGCGTCACCCCCGACGAAATGATGCAGGTGATCAACAAGCGGGTGGACTCGGAGCTCGACGATCTCGATCTCGACAAGGTGCTGAAGTTCAACTACTTCGGCTTTCTGCAGAAGGCCGCGATGCTGCCATTGCGCTCGCTGGAGCTGATGCGCAGGCTGGTTCAGATGGGCGACTTCTCGGTGATGGATATCGGCGTCGGCCTGGCCGAGGCATTGCCGACCGGCCTCTACTCGGGCGGCGGGATCGCCGACTACGTCGAGCAGTCGCTCGCCGACGCCGGCCGCGTCAACGACTTCCGCCAGCTCGACAAAGAGCTCTACCTGACCGCGACCGACCTTGATACCTGCGAGCGCCTGGTCTTCGGCGATGAGGGCTGGGACGACGTGCCGATATCGAAGGCGGTGGAGTGCTCGACCGCGCTGCCGATCGTCTACAAGCCAGTCGATCTGAAGGGCCGACAGCTGGTCGACGGGGGCATCCGTTCGACCACCAACGTCGATATCGCGGTCGAGAAGGGCGCCAAGTTCATCATCGTGGTGAACCCGCTCGTGCCCTATGTCAACGACTTCGAGCAGACGATCCCGACGGTCTTCGGGACGCGCGTACGCCGCGTCTCCGACATGGGGCTGCCTGCGATCGCCAACCAGACCTTCCGCTTGATCGCCCATGCCCGCCTGCACGAGGCGGTCGCCCGCTGGCAGGAGAAATATCCGGGGGTCGACATCATCCTGGTCGAGCCCGAGCCCAACGACGAGTTGATGTTCGGCACGCCGATCATGGACTACTCGCGGCGGCTGAAGATCGCCCGTCACGGCTTCGAGTCGGTTACCGCCACCCTCGCGCAGGACTACGACCGCTACAAGGAGATCGCCGAGCGTCACGGGCTCGAGATCTCAGAGCGACGGGTGCGCCGGGCGGTCGAGCGGGCCTCCGAAGAGGAGCCGGAGCAGGCCTCGGCCTGGCGCCGGGTACTCGAGCAGACGACCTCGGCACTGCTTCGCGGCGAGGCCTCCTAGGGCACACCGCCGCTAGCTCGCGTAGAGCTTCTCGATCTCTTGCTGGTGCTTGTCGGCGACGACCGCCCGCTTGACCTTCAGAGTCGGGGTCAGCTCGCCGTTTTCCTGCGAGAGGTCCCTGGGCAGGATCGCGATCTTCTTGACCTGCTCGACCCTGGCGAATTTCTCGTTGACCGTTGCGAGGTGGGCCTCGATCGCCTCGCGCACGTTTCCGTTGTCGGCAAGCTGCGCGGGATCCTCGGGCAGGGCGTGCTCCTTGGCGTAGGCGGTCGCCTCTTCGGGGTCGAGCGTGACCAAAGCCACGAGGTAGGGACGCCGGTCGCCGACGACGACGCACTGGGAGACCAGTGGGTGCTGCTTGATCTCACCCTCGAGGTTGGCGGGCGTGATGTTCTTGCCGCCGGCGGTGATGATGATGTCCTTTTTGCGCCCGGTGATCGTGATGAAGCCGTCGGCGTCGATCGACCCGAGGTCGCCGGTGTGAAGCCAGCCATCGACGATCGTCTCCCGGGTCGCCTCATCGTTCTTGTAGTAACCCTGGAAGACGTTGGGGCCGTTGACCAAGATCTCGCCGTCCTCGGCGATCTTGATCTGGCAACCCGGGAAGGGTTTGCCGATCGTGCCGATCTTGAAGTCGTCCGGCGAAGAGATCGTCGCCGCGGTCGACGTCTCGGTCATCCCCCAGCCCTCGAGCACGAGAACCCCGGCGGCGTCGAAGAAGCGCAGGATCTCGGGGCTGATCGGCGCGGCGCCGGAAACCGCGAGGCGCAGCTTGCCACCGAAGAGGCCGCGGATTTTCGAGAGGACTTTCTTGTCGGCGAATTCGTACTGCTTGCGCAGCAGAAGGCCCGGTTTGCGGCCCGCCCGCTCGGTCTGGCGCATCTTTTCGCCGACCCGGACCGACCAGTCGAAGACCGCCTTTTTGAGGCCACCCTCTTTTTCCATGCTGCTGGTCGCGAGGGTGTAGATCTTCTCGAAGATTCGCGGCACCGAGGGGAAGTAGGTCGGTTTCAGTTCGGCCAGGTTGGGCATGATCTTCAGCGGGTCGCGCTCCCAGTAGGCGATCGTCGCGCCGAGGTCGAAGCTGCCCAGCTGGATCAGCAGGGCGAAGGAGTGGGCGAGGGGGAGATAGAGGTAAGTGACGTCTTCGCCCTCTATGACGCTGGTGTCGTTGACCATGTCGAGCATCGCCCGGTAGTTGCCGTGGCTGATCACGCAGCCCTTCGGCGGCCCGGTGGTCCCAGAGGTGTAGATAAACGTGCAGATGTCCTGCGGCGCGACTGCCTGCCATAGTCGTTCCCACTCGTCGGCACCACCGGTGGTGCCGCGCGCGGACAGATCCTCAAGGGAGATCGCGTCGTCGCTGCTGCCGGTCATCCGCACCACCTGCTCCAGCAGCGGCAGCTGGTCGCGGACGGCACGGATCTTCTCCAGCTGTTCGTCGTCCTCGACGACGACCACCTTGGCGTCGGAGTTCTCCAGCACGTACTGGCACTCCTCGGGTGAGTTGGTCTGGTAGATCGGCACCACGGTGGCGCCGATCGAGAGTGCGGCGAAATCGAAGTACGTCCACTCGGGGCGGGTGTTGGCGAGGATCGAGACCTTGTCGCCCTTGGCGACACCGAGGTCGGCCAGGCCGAGGGCGAGCTTGCGGACCGTCTCCTCGACCTCGGCGAAGCTGCGCTTCACCCACTCATCGCCGTCTTTGAACTGAATGGCCGGGGCGTCGCCGTAGAGCTTCGCGGCTCGCGGAAGCAGGTCCGCGAGCGTGGCCGATTTGGTTCCCCGCTGCTCCACCGCGGGGAGTCTAGTGGACGGTTACGGAGGGGTTATGCGGTCGAAGCGTGTTGCCGCGCCTGCCGTTCAGTGGCTCGGCGGAGTGAGGTCTGGAAGAGAGACTTGTCGATCCGGCCGTGGAAGATCGGGACGTGCATCTCGACGCACTTGCCGATCACCTCCTGCCGTTTCATGCGCAGCTCGTCGGCAAGCTCGGACGGGGTGAGGTGATTGGCCACGGCGGACCTCCCAGGTAGTTGAAATCGGGTAGTGCAGTTTTACCCCCGAGGGCGGACGTGTCAAACGGATGCGGACGCACTTTGCGTGGATCGCCGGGCCCGGGCGCCGGGCTCGCGATAATGCAGGGGTGTCCGAAGTCGCCGCCACTCCGCTGCCCGGCCGGGGTCGCCTCTGGGTGATCCTCGCCCTTGCCCTGGCGCTCGGGGCGCTCGGCTACGCGCTGGTCAGCATCTCCACCAAGAAAGCCGACAGCAACTTCGTCCAGATCGAAGGCATCTCGACCGCCCAGGAGCTTTTCGGCGGGGTTCCCCAGGAAGGGGATCGGCTCGGATCGTCCGATGCGCCGGTCTCGATCCAGGTCTTCAACGACCTCCAGTGCGGCAACTGTCGCGCCGACTTTCTTGCCACGATTCCCGGCCTGGTCGAAAAGTACGCGCGACCAGGATCGGCGAAGCTGCTGATGCGTCACTACTCGGTCGCTGAAAATCCGCTCGAGCTCGGCTTCTTCGGGGCCGAAGCGGCGGCGCAACAGGGTTATGGCTGGCAATACACCTATCTCTTCTTCCTCAATCAGGCGGAGGCGGAACGGTTTGGGATCGACAACGACTTCATGGCCTCGCTGGCCGGCTCGATCGGCGAACTCGACGTCCCGGAATGGCAGGAAGCGCTGGATCGCGAAGGTGGCTCCGGAGGAGCGATGGCGAAACGACTCGAAGCCGCCGGAGAACTTGGAACCAAGCTCGGCATCCGCACCGGCGTGGCGATGATCGTCAGCGGGCCGAGCGGCACCCGCACCCTTCAGGATGGCCCGAGCCTCGGTCGGGCGGAACGGGCGATCGAAGCCGTCGGCTGAAGGGCTGTCTAGGCCACTCGTCGCAGTTGTGGCCGTGCCGCTGCCTCCAGCGCAAGGCGGCTCGCCTCGATCGCGCTGGCCCAGGAAACCTCGGAGAGGAGTCCGGGTGCGGCAACCATGTCGCCGGCGAGAAAGACGCCGTCGCCACGGTCGATTGCCGGCCGGTCTCGCCAGCTCTTCCCCGGGTAGTCGAGCGGCCCGGTACGCGCCTCCATGACCTGTCGCCTCCGCCAAGTCTCGCGCTCGCGCCAGTTGGGCAGCGAGGCGTCGAGGAGCCGATCGAGGCGCAGCGCCGCCTGGTCGGCGCTCTCACCGGGGCGCACCGGCATCTGCGCCTGCACAAGCTCCTCTGCGTCGGGGGCGAGCGAGGGGTCGGGGGCGCTGAAGCGCTCGACCCAGCCGGCCTCGTCGAGATCGGAGACGACAAAGGGATCGCCTCGTCGTCGTTCAAGGCCGAGGTCCAAGCACACGGTTTTGCCGCTCGGCCACTGGAGCGAGTCCTCGCCGAGCAGCTCGCGCGCCTGTCCGAGCTCGGTCGCGACGATCGTCGGGCCGTCCGGGATCGCATCGATGCGATGCCCGCTCTCGACCTCGACCCCGAGCCGGCGAATGCGCTCTTCCAGTGAGGCAACCAACGCGCTCCAGCCGCCGATCAGATAGCGGGCCGTCGGTGGCGGGCTGAGCAGGACCCGGACCGAGTGCTTCCAGACAAAGGCCGCGGACAGCTCTCCCGGGTTGTGGTGAAAGGTGTAGACGCCGGCGGCGGCGGAGAGCATCTCGGCGGTGCGCTCGTCGCTGTGACCGGTTACCCAACTGCGGAAGTCGACGTCGACCGGAGCCTCTCGCCCACGCAGCCGCAGCACGGACGGGATCGCGGCAAGCGGCGGGGTGCGGCGAACCTTGCCCTGGCAGCGGAAGCGGATGCCGGACAGCAGTGGGTTGGCATGCGCCGGCAGCAGGTCGCGCTCGGCCAGCCAGTCCCAAAACGGCCCGTCCTTGTAGATGACGTGGGGCCCGAGGTTGGCCTTGTAGGGGCCGCTTTTGCTGCGGGCGCGGCCGCCAAGCTCCTCGTGCGCCTCCAGCAGCCGCACCTTTCCGCCGCCTTCGCCGCAGGCGATTGCGGCAGTGAGGCCGGCGAGGCCGCCGCCAACGATGGTGATCGTGCTGCCGTTCCGCTTCATAAAACCTCCTCGAGCCGGTGGAGAAAATCACTCTACGGTGACACTGGCTCGATATACAGTTCCAGTAATGACCCAAATAAGAGGTCCAGTTGCCCCCGGGATCCTGTTGGAGTTAGAGCGTGGCGCCGAGCTGCCTCTCCACGAGCAGGTCGAGCGCTCGATTCGCGAGAGCATCCAGGCGGGCCGTCTCGCCGCCGGAGCGCGGCTGCCCTCGAGCCGTGCGCTCGCGGGAGAGCTGGGGATCTCCCGGGGCGTCGTCACCGAGGCCTACAGCCAGCTCGCGGCGGAGGGCTACCTGCTGAGCAGGCAGGGCGCTCCGGTGCGGGTGGCACGTACGGTGCGGACCTCGGATGAGCGGCCACCCGCGCACTCGCTCCTGCCGGCCTTTCCGTACCACTTCCACCCCGGCCTCCCCGACCTTGCCGGATTTCCCCGCGATCGCTGGCTCCGTTCGCTGCGCGCCGCCTGGCGGCAGGCGCCGCTGGACGCCGTCGGCTACCCCGACCCTCGCGGCGTGCCGGCGCTGCGGCAAGCGCTCACCGAGTACCTCGGGCGCGTCCGCGGGGTCGCCGCGGAGCCCGAGCAGATGCTGATCTGCACCGGGTTCGCCCAAGCGTTCTCGTTGCTCTGCCGCTGGCTCGCCGGTCGCGGCATCGAGCGAGTTGCGCTCGAGGACCCGGGCTGGCACCCGCACCGCCTGATCGTCGAGCAGGCCGGGCTCGAGGTCGTGCCGATACCGGTCGACGCCGAGGGACTCCGAGTCGACCTGCTCGAAGCGAGCGCGGCCGGGGTGGTGGTGGTGACGCCCGCCCACCAGTTCCCGACCGGCGCCGTGCTCAGCCGCGAGC
>DAIRWC010000004.1:7491-21988 GCA_036802505.1 Solirubrobacterales bacterium | reverse complement strand
GAGCCGTCCCGTGCGACGGCGCCACCGGACGTCCACCCCCTCTACCACGAACGGGAGCAACTAGACCATGGCAAAGACGATGACGCGCTCCCGCATGCAGGTCATGCGCGCCCACCTGCCGGGACAGGTCCTCCGGCATGAGAACGGCACGATCACGCGGATATTGAAGGTCGAGACGGAGCGCCCGGGCGCCGACCCCGACCTCGTCTTCGCCAACCTGGTCCGCGAACTGAATCGCTGGCGCAAATTCCGTGGCGCCGACGACAGTGTGATCAATCGCGCCGCCGGTTTCCCCGATCCCGAGCAGTTCCGTGACGGCTACGCGTTGCTCACCCCAGTCGAAGACGTCCTCTACAAACCGTGGCCGCTGACGCTCCGTTGCACCAACCAGGCCTGTAAAAAGGCAGTCCGTTTCAAGGACGAGGAGGCCTGGGCGCGGGCCCACGACCCAGCCCTCTGCGACCGGTGCGGCAAGGCGCGCGAACAGATGCCCTACCTGATGGTGCACACCTGCGGTGAAGTCCGTGACATCTGGTGGCCCGGACCGTGTCAGAGACACGGTCACGACTTCGTGTACCTGAACGATCGTGGCGGGTTCCGAGAGTCCGCCTGGCACTGCGACGGTCCGGGATGCAACGGCCGCCGCTTGGAGGGCATGCGCACCCCCGGCTGCAGCTGCGGCGAGGGCGGAGTGTTCATCGGCCGGACGATTAACCAGGAGAACCGCTTTCTCACCCACAGCTTCCCGTTCGTCAACTTCCAGCGTGAGGCCCGGCTCGCCCTGGAGAAATCTCCCGGCGCCGACACCGTCGTCGTAGGCCACTACCTGGGTCTGATCGACGACTACGAGCTGGCGCTGCGCGACGCCGAGGGCGACAGCGATCCCGATTTCGTTCGCAAAGCCACCGAGGCGCTCGAGGCGCTTCGGAGTTCCGGCACCCTGAGCGAGGACGAGCTGAAGAAGATGGGTGACCGGATGATCCCCAAAGCCGCCCAGGCGCTGCAGTCAACTCGGGATCTCGTCGAGCCCGACGTCTGCGCCCGGTTCGGATCCGAGCAACGCGCGCGCGAGCGCACCCTCATCTTCTCGGGTGGCGCCGGCCTCCACACCTGGACGCTCGACCGCTTCGAAGCGGTCGCCAAGGAGGCCGGCAGACAGAGTGCGGTCCCGGTGCTCGGAGCCGGCCGTCGTCGACTCGAGGAACTCGGCTTCTCACAGGTACTGGTTGTGGAGAACTTCCCGGTCGCGCTGGCCGCCTACGGGTTCACGCGAATATCGCGGAGTCCTGCCGAAGTCCTGTTGCGACCCTTCCCGGCGACGCGATCCGGGAAGGCCAAGGACAAGGTTCCAATCTACGTGGCGGAGTCGGAGACCGAGGCCGTGTTTTTCGAGCTGGACGCCACCCGCGTGCTCGACTGGCTGACGGCGAACGGCCTGCACATCTCCTCGAAGTCGACCCCCGACGTCGACCCCCGAGTTGCTGCCAAGGCCTCGCTTCTGGGTGCCTGTGCCGACGACCCACGAGTCGCCCGACACGTCGCGTTGCTCGAGCACACCCTCTCCCACGCCCTGATCCGCAATCTCGGCGAGCGAGCGGGCTTCAACGAGAACACGATGGCGGAGCTCCTGATGCCTACTGGGATGTGCACGTTCGGACTATTCGCCGACACCCACCAGGATTTCACGCTGGGCGCTCTCGTCTCCCTGGTCGAGCATCGGCTCGCCGACTGGCTAAACGCGGCCTGGGAGGGAGTGCGCTCATGCGACTGGGATCCGCACTGTGCGCGCGACGAGGGCGCCTGCTCGGCCTGCCTGCATCTGGCTTTCGGATGCAGTGAGTTCAACGCCGGACTGGACCGCGCCGTGCTTATTGGTGCCCCCCGGGAGCACGGATCAGCGGTTTCCGACGTTACGGTCGGATTCTGGCAGTAGATGCCCCAGTCCGCCAGGTCCGATCAATTGGGGGCCTTTTCGCTCGGGCGGGGGCCGATCCGCACCTCTTCGAGCTCTCCCCGGAGCGAATAGAGCCGCCTACGGAATTCCTCGAAGGTCTCCTCGGATTCGATCGTGGCGAGCGCACGCCCGGCCGCGATCAGCTCTTGGGCCTCGTCCGCCACGGTGTCCCACACCACTTTCGGTTCCGTCCTTCCCCCTGACGCATCGGGAGAGCACTCGAGCACGAGATCGCGGGTGAAGGCGAGTCGACCCCGCTTCGCATGGTCGCGCTCATTCTCGGCGTGCGTCACCGCCAGCGCCGTGACGGTGAACCCCGCCTCGCGGATCGCGCTGCCCAGCGCCCACCACGCCCGGGCATCTGAGTTGTGGAAGGTCAAGATCATCAGCCCGTCCGCGGCCAGCGTCCGGGCGGTCTCAGTGAGGATCGCCGTCAAGAGCGCCCGGTAGCGGTCGGCACCGGTGCCACGCGTCGAGTTGACGACCGCCTCCGAGCCTAGGTCAAGGGTGGTCGAAGCCGCGACCAGTCCCACTGCGTCCGCCCAGGTGAGGAACACCGCGGCAAGCTCCGCGTACTGCACGTCGTCGAAGTAGGGAGGATCGGTAAGCACGAGGTCGATGGCGCCGTTCTTCGGCCTTTGTTTCTCGCTCGAGCCCTGCGCTAGGACGACCCCCTTCGGCCGCAACCTCTCACCGGCCGCGGCCGAGCGGCAGCTCACCTTGAGCGCCTGCGGCAAAGACTCCTCGGCCCAGCGCGCGGCGTGTCGAGAGTGGCCGAGGCGTCGCGGCAGCGTGCCCCGACCCCGCTCGGAGAGGAGGTTGGTCTCGACACTCAGTCCGGTGATCGAAAAACGGTGGTTCGCCACCGCCTCGAAGGCCTTCGGGTAGTAGCGGTCCCAGCGACTGACATGGCCGGCCATCTCGGCGCAGCCGCAGATCGCAAGCCGCAATCTGGCCTTGACGGCGGCGCTCGCACGGATCTTCTCGATTGCCGGGATCGAGTCTGCGAGCGCTTCGAGTTGGCGCGGCGCGTAGAGGTCAGCCCAGCGGTCGAAGCCGGTCCGCCGCAAGACTCGCGTCTCGAGGCCGGCGGGAATCCTGGCCTCGAGCGGGGGCGGTACTACGCCCCTCGATAACCCTTCGGCCTGCGACTCCTCCTCCGAAGTCGGCTCGGCGAAGTGGACCAGAAGGCGCCCCTCGTGGCGGCAGTGCCGCTGCACCAGGCAGTTCCTGAAGATGCTCGACTCGCCGAAGGCATCGAAGGCGTGGCCACACCCATCATGAGGGCAGATAGCAACTCGGCCGGGAAGGAGCGGCTCGGAATGGGGCGCGAAAAGGCGCCCGCAATGGATGCAGTCCGGCGAGCCCCCGGGGTAGTTCCGTTCGCTCACGCCTCCGCATGCCTGGCACCCCCACCATGCGTGCATCTCGTCGGCCCGCCGACTGGCGCGGGTGATCAATGAGTAGGGATAGAGGGAGACCTCCGCGGCGCAACAAGGACACCGCACCACTCGCACCCAGAACGCGCTAAGTACCTCGGCCCCTGCTCCGTGCTCCGGACAGGTCGTCCCGTAGAGTTCGCGACGCAGCGGGGCGAGCGACGAGAGGAGCTTTCCGGAGGCCCGATCGAGCTCGTCGGGGTCAACCGGCGTCAGCGCTGCACGAAGACCGGCAACCGCCCATGGGTGGAGGTCCTGCGCATAGACGTCGAGGTCCCGGCGCGCCGCCTCGATCGCCACAGTGCCGCCGCCCGAGAAGGGGTCGGCGACGGTCAGTCGTCCTCCGGCGCCGTTCTTTGCCTCGTCCAGAACCGCACCGATCAGCGCATGCGATCGCCGCGCCCACCACCGAAAGGTCGAGATCGGCGGCGTATGTACCTCCCGATTGCGCTGCTGGGCGCGGATCTCAAGCTCGAGCTCCGACCAGCCGAGTTCGGATATCAGCGACGTTTCACGGACGGCCATCGGGCGATTCTCCCTCGACACGGGATGGGCGTCAACTCCTTGGCGAGCTGCCCACTAGGCCTGGAACACCTCGTCGGAGTGCCACTCGAGCAGCTGTGGATCGGGCGCGGCGGCGGGGGCGGCGGGGGACAGAAGCTCGCGGCCCTCAAGCTCATAGTACGTGCGGCCGTTGGCGAACTCGCTACGCAGGCGGGGACTGACCAAGAACCGACCGTCGGGACGTGCAGAGACGTAACCGAGGTCGAAGAGCCGATGTAGGTCGCGCCGCAGCAGCAGCCCGTTCTTCACCTCATGAGTGCCGCCGCGGTGCCAGGGTCTGATGTGAGCCGCCTCTAGCGCGGGCAACGAATGCTCGCCGGTGACTGCGCAACCGCCGCCGTAGGCGTCGATCACTGCCAGGCGGAAAGATCCCTGCCCGAGGCGGGGCAGGACGACATACGGACGGCCGAGCCGGGCGTGCTCGCCTGCCTCGGTGACCCAGTCCGACCCGCTGAGTTGTTCCGCGCGTACGAGGCACTCCGACCACAGCACCCGACCATCGGGCGCGTCGAGGTCGATCACGGAGCCGGAGAGGTTTTGAGGGTTGAAACTCGGCGGGACGTCGACCAGCTCGTCAGGTCCGAAGAGGACGACCTCGGCGATCGCGGTGCAGCCGATGATGTCCGCCGGGCCGACTTTCCGGCGTGCCAGTCGCTCACAACGCTCCACCAGCGCCGCCTCGTCCGGAACCCCGTTGGCCTGGCCGAACACCTCCCAGGCGCGCCAGATCGGCAGCGCCGCGTGACGCGCGAAGAGGCCAAATCCACCGATCCGGTTAATCGGGGACTTAAGGCGAAAGAAGAACGGCTCCCCCGCCTTCACCGCGCCGAACCGTCGTCCTCCACCTGGGCGCCAGAAGTTGGCCTCGCGGATCTCGGGCCTCGCCCTAAGAAATTCCCACCAGCCGTGATCAGTGTGGCCAATGTAGCCAGGCATGAGACTCGATCCCTAGACGCTGACGCGGCAACCGCGACGAGGTTATTCCACGCCGCCGGTCGGCCGCCTCACAGGCGTCCAGGCACTCGCCGCCAGGAGTGCCCGAAACCAGACAAATCGGATTGAATCGGGCCTATTTGATCAGTCCAAGCACTGGTTCAGGGAGTTTTTCCCTGGAAATCTCGGACATTCATCCAGCAGGTGCGAAGCGTACCCCATGAGTTCGCCCCATTTTGAACCGGCCTCCGCGATTTCGGGAACTTCTGGCCAGAAGTCCCCGACTCCGATCACATCGCCGCATATCCACGCATATTCGGGGGCGCTGCGAAAGGTCGCACCATCACGCATGTCGCTCTATAATGCGGAATATCAGGCCCTGGAGAGGTTTAGAGCGCCTGGATCGCACCCAGGAGGTCGGCGGTTCGAATCCGCCTAGCTCCATAGACTTCTCCCTGCAGGGGACGAGTTTCCGATTGACCCCGGAATGTTTTGTCGTCAGGCTAAATGGCGGAAGTCAACCGCAGGTCAACTCGCGGCCACAGCAGGCCGCCGGTAGGAGGGTCAGATGGCCGTGGCGCCGAAGTCGAGGCGCACCCGCGTGGAGCGTGGTATCTACCGCCAGCCCAACGGCAAGTACGCGGTCTGCGCTCGCCGCGCCGGGCGCCTGCACTTCCGCACCGCCGGCGGCGACCTGGCCACGGCCCGACGCGCCCGCGAAGAGCTGATCGCGGCGCTGGAGGCGGGCCGGGTGCCGGCCTCCCCGCGCCTTCGGCTGGACACCGTCGCCGCACATTGGAGCAAGCGCTTCGAGGCGATGGTGGCAGCGGGCGAGCGCCACCCGCGCACCTACGAGGCCCATCGCTTCCATCTCGACCACGATCTGCTTCCGCGCGTCGGCCATCGGCGGATCGCCTCGCTCGGGGTCGAAGACATCGCCGTCCTGATCACCGAGCTGCGCGCCGCCGGACGCTCGGCGAAGACGACCGCTAACGCGCTCGCGACCTTGCAGAGCGTGCTGCGCTTCGCTCGCCGTCGCGGCTGGATCCTCGCCGACCCAGTCGAGCTGCTCGAGCCTGAGGAGCGGCCGCACCCACCGCGACGCTCGCGGGGAAGGGTGCTGGGCCAATCCGAAATCGAGCGGCTGCTGGATGCCTGCCCCTCGGGGGGACGCATCCTGGTGGAGACCGCACTGTTCAGCGGCCTGCGGATCTCCGAGCTCCTCGGGCTCACCTGGGCTGACATCGACTTCGCTGCTGGGCTGATCCGGGTGCGGGCGCAGCTCTCCCGCCCTCATCGCGGCGAACCAGCCCGGCGCGTCCCGCCCAAGACGCCCGCCTCGGTGCGGGAGGTGCCGTTGGTTCCCCAACTTTCTGACCGCCTCGGCGCCCATCGTCGAGCCACGCCATTTGCCGCACCGACCGACTGGGTCTTTGTGACCTCGCGGGGCACGCCGTTCGGGGAGCGAAACGTCGCGAGGCGAGTCCTGAAGAAAGCCGCCGACGCCACCGGCCTCAACGACGGCGGACAGGCGCCCTTGCGCTTCCATCACCTGCGCCACACCTTCGCCAGCCATCTGATCGTCGACCTCGGTCTGGATGTCGCCCAAGTCAGCCGGATCCTCGGCCACGCGAGCATCACGATCACGCTCGACGTCTACACGCACCTCTTCGACGATGCCCGACATGCCCACGAGATCCGTGAGCAGATGGCGGCAAGTCGGTTCGCCAGCCTGCTCGACCTCAAGCTCGATAGGCCGGCAACAGTCATTCCGTTTAGAGCCAGATAACTGCAGTACGACAACTGTGTCGAGGTAGATCGCGATGTCTGGGCATCCTGGCAGGAGGCCGAGGGCGATCGGATCGGGCAATGACCCGGGGCGTCACCGGTGTCCGGGGGAAGCCGTTCGCTACTATTGCACTGGTTTACGTCTACTGCTGTATCGGAGGAACGTCTACTAATGGACATCAAGAGCGATCCCAATGACGACATTTATGAACACCTAATCACGCCCAGGGTCAAGATCTTGAGCCGGCGCGAGCTCGCCGAGACGGCGGTGCGGCGGGAGTTGGTTGCCGCCGGCGACGCTCATGCGGTCGACGGGCTGGATGGTCTACTGCCGTTGGCGCGCTCGCTCGGCGTCACCGTCGCCGAGACCCAGCGGCTCAGCGGTTTTGCCCGCCAGACTCTCTACAAGGTCCTGAAAGCCGGACCGGCGAGCGGATTCGGCGACCGAGACAACGAGCGCCTTGCGCGCCTTTTGACGATCGCGGTCATCGGCGCCGGCGCGGAGCAGACGTTGGCCGGGATCAGCGCCGCGATGAACGTCGTCGCGGCGGCCCTAGTGGAGCCGGCGAAGCTGCTTGACGACCTCGGGCTGGCGCGGTTCTCGCCGGGCGAGGAGGCCCGGCTGGCGCCGACCGAGCTGGCCATCGACTGGTTGCGCCTGCATGTCTCGAGCCGCGAGCTCGACGACCGCTCCCCCGGCTACGCCGTCTACCTGCGGGTGGAGTCGACCGACCTGCGCGGGATCGACGAAGCCGTCGGCGAGATCGTCGGCCTCGACGAGGCGGCGATCCTGCCGGCTTCCATCGCCCCGAGCGTGATGGACGGCCCGGAGCTGGCACTGACGGTACGGGCGCCCGACCAGCGGACGGCGCTCCGCGCCGCCGAGGCGCTCTGGCAAGAGATCGGGAACAGGATCGGCAACACGGCGCCGATGCAGGTCGCCGACCTACACCCGCCGGTGAGTGCGGCCAACGCCCCATCCGCGGTGCTCGACGGCTTCGTCGCCGCTCTCGCCCCCGGACTCGGCGAGGAGCTGGCCAACCGAATCCGCGGCGAGCGCGAGCGCTACGACGGTGGCGAGCCCGAGCGGGTCTTGGCCGGGCGCTGCCTGACGCTCGCCGCCCGGGAGCTCCGCCGCGAGTTGGGTCGCGAGGACGCCGAGCGCACACCGACGATCACCAACGGCGACTCGGCCTTCGAGGAGTGGGAGATCGTCCAGTCGCCGGGACTCGGCTCGCTCTCGCAGCGCTCGACGGCGATCCGTCGGCCGCTCCTGGAGGCGCTCTCGCTCGCGGCGGAACGGCTCGGCCCCTTCCGCGGCGGCGAGTTGGCCTCCTTCCGGGCGCCTGGCGAACGAGCGAGCGAATCGCGCGAGGTGGCGCCCTCGCCCAAGGATCTGGCCGAGATCGGTCGCCTCTGCGGCGACGCGATCGCCGCCGGGGAGAGCGAGGATCGCCACATCCTGGCCGTCGTCCGGATGGTGCTAGGCGGAGGCCGAGGATGAGCAGCGGTGATCGGCTCGCGATCGTGCGACTGCCAGACCCCGCCCTCGCCCCCGCCTACCGCGACTCGCTCTCAGGGCTCTTCGCTTCGCCGTCAGCGACTTCGGCGACGGGCTCGTCGGCGTCAGCCCGGTCGAGGGCGCCGGGGCGGGGGCACAGTACCTGCACGCGGAGAAGCTCTGCGACCGCGACACCGACCTCGCCGATCCGAGAACCTGGGAGCCGCTTCGCCGCGACCCGGCGCGCATCCGCAGCGACGTCGAGCCGCTCGCCTATCGCGAGGAAATGCTGCGCCGCGGCAAGGAGATCGTCGCCCGCAACCCAAGCACCGAGTCCGAGGTGGCGGCCTTCGGGCTGGCCGCGCTCGGGGCCGCCCAGGCCGGGGACCTTCCCGACCTCCTGGCGGCGAACCTGCCAGCGCTCTTTGAGCAGTTCCCCGGCGGCGAGCTCTGGTACCTCACGGTCAGCGAGTTGCTCCTGGCGCGACTTGCGTTCGCCCGCGCCCAGCTGGCCTTCGGGCTCACCCCCGACATGCCGATCGGCCCGGAGATGGAACAGCTCCGGGCCTTCTCTGACCTCACCCTGAGCAAGGGGATCGACCTGACCGCGACCTTGAAGATCGCCATGTTGGCGCTCTCGCCCGCGGTGCTGGGGTTGGTGATCCCGACCCTCCCCCACGCCCTCGTCTTCTGTTTCGGCGAGGGCGTCGAGCTGACCCGCCCGTATCCGAGCTCGTTCTCCTCGCTCTACCGCCCCTCGGTGCTCGGCACCCCGGAGGGCCTTGATCGCTCGGCGCTGCTGGCGGGCTCGAAGCCGGACGACGGGCCGGCGCTCCTCGGCTGGTGGGTCGAGCGCCTGAACGTGCTCTACGGGCACCTCGCCGATCCGACCCGGTTCACTGACCCTGACGGCTATCACGACCCCGCAGCCCAGGCGGCCTGGATGATCACCCTTGAGCGGATCTTTGGCGACATGATCTCGCTCATGGCCGAGCCGGAGGCTGGCCGACCTCGACCGCGTGCAAATCGCCTTCGACCTGCTCGACAAGTCCGAGGCGATGCTCGGCTACGAGCGTGACCGGACCGGCAAGGGCTTTGAAGCGCTGCTGCGTCGCCGCGGCTGCCTTGCCCGTCTGCGGGAAGCCTTCGCGACCATGCCGGGCGACCTCGGGCCGCGCCTCGGTGAGGAGTGCGGGCGGCTCTTCGACGGTCTCTACGCCGGGGTGCGGGCCAATACCGCCGATTACCGGCTGACGCCGAAGGGCGCGACGATCGCCCGCGGCGAGCCCGAAAACCTGGTCAAGATCGACGACGAGAAGCTCGTCGCCTCGGTCTGCCGGACGATCCGAAACAGCTCTCACGGCCTGCTCGAGCTGCTCCGCGAGGGCGATCCGCGGCTTCTCCTCTCCGCCAACACCGGAGGCATCCCGGCCGAGCTGGCGCCGCTGGCGGCGCTGATCGCGCTCGGCTTGGCCGCCGACGGCGAGGGCATGATCGACGGCAGTTGGCAGCGAGCGCTGATCGGGGGTTGAGCAGCACCCAGGCGGCCGATCGGAGAGCTTCTACGCAGGCGCCAGTCGTTCCTGCTTGGCTTCGAGCTCGGCCCGCGAGACCTCGAGCATCGTCAGATCGAGGCCCGAGAGCGGGAAGGTCCAACTGCGGATCACTCGCGTGGTGTCCTCCTCGCTCGCGGCCTTGCCGAGTCCCGCCTCGATCAGCTCGTCGACGACCTGGCGGTTTCGGGCGAGGACCTCCTGCCAATGGGTTTCGTCGGCGAGCTCGACTTGGCCCCAGACCGAGGCGGCGATCGCAAGGCCGCGCGGATCGAAGGCGCCGAGCGAGGTCAGGGAGCCGACCAGCTCCCTGACCGCGGGCGAAGGCCCACCGAAGGAGATCTCGTCATTGGGCGCCGGAGTGACCCAGCGCTCGCCGTCGTCGTCGTGAACGTAGTCGACGTAGAGCCCCTCCTCGCGGGCGGTGAGCAAGCGGTTGCGGAAGATCCACTCGAAGCCTTCCGGTCCGTCGAGATAGAGCTCGGGGCGCATCGAGCCAGCCATCTGGCGGACCTCGGCGAAGTCGGCGGGGGACATCTGGGTGACCTCGGCGTAGATACAGCGGGCGAGGTGGTCGTAGAAGTGCTTTAACTGGCGGGCGGCGGCGTCCTGGTCTCGCGGATCGGAGCGGGCGAGATCGAGGAGGATCAGCGCCTTCGCCGCCTCCTCTTCGGCCTGGCGGGCGAGGATCCAGAGGCTGCGCCCGCGTCCGGCCCCGCGGAGAAGGTCGATGTCGGCGCCGAGGGTGGCGACGTTCTCGGCCAGCAAGCCGAGTCCCTCCGAGATCGCCTCGAGGCGCGCGGACGGTGTCAGCTGCATCAGGCGTTTCAAGGCGCGAGCTTGCATCGCACGTGACAGTAGCGCCGTCGCGGTGGCCCGGCCAAAGGCTTTTGAGCGAAGGCGAAGACCCGTCCGATAAATCAGAGGCGAAACGAAGCACGGGGTCGAAGCCAGTCGATCATCCTCGCGCCTTGGCCGCTGGCAGCGCGAGTGCGACTAACACCAAGACCGGAAGCTGCCATCTGATCTTGTCACCGACGTTACGCCTGAGGGTCTACGGGGACCAACCGGACCCCTGCGATGGACAGGCCCTCCGGAGGCGTCAACGGCGGGGAGGCGCCTCGAGGTGTGCCGGGCTTCTTTCGCAGCAGGCACCGCTTGAACTTCCGACCGCCACCACAGGGACAGGGATCGTTGCGGCCGACCCCGGAGGCGAGTTGCGCAAAGTCCTCGCCGACTAACGGCAGCTGACAAATCGGGGGGACCACCGATGCCGCGCCGTCCGTCCATGAGATCGCGCTGAAACTCTCGAGGAGCTCGAAAGCAATCTGCCTTATTGACGCGAGGGCGATGCTGTTCGAGATGGGTTCGGCATCTTCGTCGGGCGGGCCGCCGACTACTCCGCCCATGACAGTCTCCCAGCCGTCCTCCGTCACACCCCTTTGCTGGGTGAGCCGCATGGAATTGCCACGGGTCAATGCTTGGTAGGCGGCACCGAGTTTCGCATCGACATGTGCCCCTCCATCCTTGTTCGCGACCGCGTGCACAAAGTCGTAGCGGGAGAAGAAGTTGCCTTCCTGGTCATTGAGGATAGGCCCCTTCCACCAGTCCGCAAAGCACTGGAGCGGCCGCGAACTTCGAGCCGGATCGGTGTCGAGTATCGGGACGAAGCGGGATTTCCCACCGCCCTCGCCGAGGGTCGCTTCAATCGAGCAGAGTCCGCCGCCGAACATCGTCAGTACCCCCGCCGGAGGAGGGTCGGCCGCCGTGTTGCGAAATGGCAGGAGATCCTTGACGATGAGGTGCTTCAGTAGGGAGGTTGAGTTCTTCGTGTCGTGCAGGAGGACCCGCAAGTTCACCGCTAGGCGCTTCGCCTCCGGTTCGTTCCCCGCGTCGTAGGCGCTCGCCGACGTCTCGATGAATCCAATCTGCTGGTCGAACTGTTCTTTGAAGTCTTGTGGCATCTTCGAAGTTTCTCGCACGTACCCGGCGGTCTCGATCAACACCCCTATGCGACCTTCTGGCGAACATGCGTCGCCTCACAATGACCAAGCCGCACAGATAGGGTCACCGCCACCCGATGCGCTCCTTTGTCGCCTTCTCAGATCACGACTTCGAGTACTTCATCGCCGACCTCTACGGTGAGATTGACGGCGTCCACTATGAAGTCTTCGCCCGTGGCCCCGACAAAGGGGTGGACCTGCGCCACTTCCCCGGGCCCGGTGAGGCGCCCGATGTCCTGCAGTGCAAGCGCTATGTCCGCAGCACCTGGAGCGACCTTAAGCGTGCCGCCAAGGACGAGGTCAGGAAACTAGAGGAGGTCGGTACAGAGCTGCACTCCTACCGCTTCGTCACGACCCTGGAGCTGACCGCCGCTAACAAGGACGAGCTTGCCGAGATCTTCGCCTCCTACGTCTCCGGGCCCGAGGAGATCATCGCCGGCGGTGATCTGGAGACGCTCCTTGATGCCAACGAGAAGGTCGAGCGTCGCCATCCCAAGCTCTGGCTCAGTGGCGGTACCCAGCTCGACGCGATTCTGCACGGCGCCACCTACGAGCGCTCCCGCCAGCTGCTCGAAGAGACCCAGGCGGCGCTGCCCCGCTACGTCGAGACTAGGCCCTTCTTTGAGGCCCGCACCCGCCTGCGCGAGGAGAAGGTGCTAGTGATCGCCGGTGCCCCAGGGATCGGCAAGACGACCCTGGCGCGGATGCTGCTCGCCGACGCCGCACTCGAAGAGTACGAGCCGGTCGAGATTTCAGCCGATGCGGAGGAGGCAAACGAGGTCTTCCGCTCCGACCAGCGCCAGGCCTTTTACTACGACGACTTCCTCGGCAACACCTTCCTCCAAGACCGTTTGGTCAAGAACGAGGACAAGCGGATCGCGCAACTGATCCGCCGGGTGGTCGCCAGTGAGAGCAGCCTCTTCTTGATGACTACCCGAGAGCACATCCTCGCCCAGGCTCTGCAGTTCTATGAAGACCTCGAGCGCGAGGGCGTCGACGCGCGTCGCTACCTGCTCGAGCTCGGTGGCTACACGCGCCTGGACCGCGCCCGGATCTTCTACAACCACATCTGGAGCTCAGGCCAGCTCGACCAACACGCCCGTGAGGAACTGCTGACCGGCGACGGATATGCCCGGATCGTCGACCACGCCAACTACAACCCACGCCTGATTGAGCACATCACCGGGCTCGGCTCGCACCAGCTCTCGGACGCCGAGCGGGGCGGATACATCGACTTCGCCGTCGGCGTCCTCGATGACCCGAGCCGGATCTGGCGCCACGCCTTCGAGTCCCAGCTCGACTCCGCACAGCGAGGCCTGCTCCTCACCCTCGTCTCGATGCAGTCGAAGGTCGTACTCAACGATCTTCGCGCCGCCTTCTATGCCTACTGCTCCGCCGCCGGGATCTCGGCGAGCGGCAACTTCTTCGAGGTGACGATGCGGGTTCTCGATGACTCCTTTCTCGCCACCCATCGCGACGAGGGCGAGACCTTCGCCGAGCCGATCAACCCCTCGATCGTCGACTTCATCGCCGCCTGGCTTCGCCAGTCGCCCCAGGAGTCGCGCTTTGCGTGTGCCGGTGCCTCCTACTTCACGCAGCTCGAATGGCTGGTGCGCTCGGTACTGCCCAAGGTTCCCGAGAGTGACCGGGCGGCGTTGATCGCTGAGCTGGCGAGCGCGGTCGAGCGCCTCTATAACAGCGATGAGCCGAGATGGGAGAGCGTCCGCTTCGGTGGCATCGACGGTGAGATTCACACCTCCCGCCGGTGGGTCCAGCATGTCGAGCGCTTGATCTTCCTGACCGCAGCGCTGAGCACCGACGAGGAGCTCGGGGCAGCCCTCGAAGACTTTTACGCTGATCGTCTGCGCGCTGAGATTGAGTCCTGGGCCGGGGGTCACCTGCTGAACGCCGCCAGCCCGGTGTCTCTGGTCGCGGCACTGCAGCGTGCCGGGCGCCCGACCGAGGAGGTAGTCGATGCCGCCAAGGCCTACCTGATCCGAAATCTCGACGATCCCTACGACTGGGAGCAGCTCAGCCGCTTGCGCCAAATCTCGGGCGACTCCTTTGACGAGGAGGAGATCCGCGGGCTGCGCGAGTCCTTCTTCAATTTCGCCGGGGAAAGGATCGAATCCCGCTATGACGAGATCGAGGACACCGATGAGCTCGACCGGATCGAAACCCTCGCTGGTGGACTTGAGGTTGACATCGATGAGGATCACCTTCGCCACGCCCGCGAGAAGGTCGAGGAGAAGATGGCCGATCGTGAGGCAAGGGCAGATCGGGACCGAGATGAGGAGCGACTGAGTTCCACCTACACCGAGGCCGACGATGAATCGGAGGCGGTCTCGGCAGTCTTCGCCCACCTTGCCTCCGTCCAGGAGGATTGAGATGGCGCAGGCCGGGCCCTGGCTCGGGAGCACTGAGAGCGAATGGGTCGAGCAAAATGGCTTTTTGCTCGAAGCGATCTGGCGCCACTTTCACGAGAGCGGCGAGTGGCCCGAACCGGTTGAGCTGCAGCGCCGCCTCTACGCGGAGAATCCCGATCTTCCCTCCACGAAAGCGGTTGGCAGCCTGCCGCGGTCACTCGTTATTGACGAGTGGGCTGATCCCCGTCACTTGGCGCTGACCATCTTCGGCCTTGGTTGCTGCCCGGGTGCCCAGCGCCTCCTCGGCCAATATCTCAAGGCCGCCCACCTCGCTCTGCGCCGCTTCGGCTCGCCCGAGCTGCCCAACCGCCTCACCATCAACGAGCTGAGGGAGGC
>DAIRWC010000004.1:0-7481 GCA_036802505.1 Solirubrobacterales bacterium | reverse complement strand
GGAGGCGCTGGCAATAGGTGAGGTGGAGGCAGAGCGCCTCAGCGTCGTCCTGATGCGTGACGCGGACTTCCTTTCCAGCGGCGATGCCAACGTCGATAGCTGGGATCGCCAGATCGACCCCTGCGTCGTTGAATTCGAATCGCTCGAAACACCGGACGAGCTACTCAACTTCCTCGCTGAGCGGCGGTGCCTCGGCGCCTACGCCGCGCCACCTGCCTGGTATTCCGCAGGAGCCGCCGATCTGGTCGAGGCCGAGCCTCCGTCGAGGGAGCCGTCGGCGGAGGAGCCCTCTGCCTCACCCCTCGCGAAGGAGCGCCCGGAGTCGGACTTCGTGCTCGCACTCACCTCGACGCTGCTCGCCGCCGCCGGCGTTGCCATCACCGCGGCCGCGGTCTCACCAACCTTCGCCGGCTTCTTGGCCGCCGCACTACTGATCGCAGGGCCACTCGTCTACTGGTCTCTGCGCATTCGGCCCTCATTCACGATCCTCGCGATTGCCGGGGGGCTCGCGCTCGGAGCCGTTGCCCTCGGCCTCATCCTCGGTTCGCCCTCGGGGTCGCGGCATTACCGCTATTTCGTCAGCGATACCTCGCCTCACGCCGTTGTGATTCCCCGGATCGAACCGGGTCCGAGTGCGCCCTACGCCGAAGGCGGTCCGTTAGGCGTCGGCGCCAAGGTCACAGTCAGCTGCCTCGAGCGGGGCTCCGGGCGCACCTGGGCAGAGCTACCCGACGCGAGCTTCCTCGAACTCAGAGCGCTCTCGGCGGAATTTGGCTCAACGGCTAAGCCACCCAATTGCTGACAGCACCCACGGCGCCTTTCTTGCCAGCAACTACCGTCGCTATTCCAACCGCTCTCGTTCGGCTCGGGCACATCGCACCCAGCAGATAGGCGATCTTGAACCGGCCTTCGCGATTTCGGGAACTCCTTGCTAGAAGTTCCCGACTCCGATCACATCGCCGCATATCCGCGCATATCTGACCGGAACATCGCTGCTCGACGGAGCGTCCAGCTATCTGAAAGTCCCTGCAATTTGGCCACTTATTGGCAAGGTCGCTCTGGCCGCCGCCGCGGATCGCACCCAGGAGGTCGGCGGTTCGAATCCGCCTAGCTCCATCGCACGAAGTGCCTGAACAGCCAGGGCTTCGCTTTTCAGGGCATTTCCAACTGCCGCTGAAATTGCACTCCATTTCGGGCACGAGTGCCCGAAATCGCGGGGTTTACAGGCGCGAAGCTACGTTCGCCTAGGTGTCGCGACAAGTATCGGATGCGAGTTGGGATCGTGCCCAGTCCTAGAGTGACTTCACCGTCTTCGGAGCTGCGCTGTCGAGCGTCGCCAGGATGGACGATCAGGGAACCACGGGAAAGAGCCGACACATGAAGACGGGCTCCTCACCCAACTCTCCGCGGGGTAGGCTGGCCGTCGTGGGCGAGGCAGAGAATGAGATCACTTTCGTTGCGCGCCTTGGCACGGTTACCGGAAAGCGGGCAGCGAGCCGACGGGGGAGCGGCTTGCCTGTCTTAATCGAGGCGGGAGAGGTAGAGGAGCGACAGATCGACCCCGCAACCGGGCGTAGCCTGCGGTGCGATATCCGCCTAAATGCCCCCAGCGGTAAAAAGCTTGCCAGCGGAGAGATGAAGCGACCCGAGGTCGCCGCAGGCCGTGACGTTCGCAACGAGAGCCTGATCGAAGACGCACGGCGCAAGGCGGTGGCTCGGGGATTGCCCTACTACTTCACCTGCAACATGGCCGAGATCGCGCTGTTCTCAGTCTCTCTAAAGCCAGGTGCGCGAGATAGGGAGGAGGGAATCTGGAAACTGGCACCCATTAAGCGGTCGAGCCAAGTGGCTGCCCACTTGGAGTCGATCGAAGCCAACTGGATGTCCTTCCTCGACGATCTTGAAGAGCGGCTGCGCGCAGTCGAAAGCGCGCGGCCATCGGTGACCACGACCGATGCGGTCGCCCTGCGCGACGCAATCGACGAAATTATTGAGGAGGCGACGGAACGGACTGTGCGCCAGGTCGGAGCGGACCAGGCCCTGGCGGCACAGATCCGCGAGGAAGCGTTCGCGGCATTCGGATTCACGGTCGCACTGAACGCTAAATACGTTTCCAACTTCCGAGATGAGCTGCGGCAGATCATGCGACTCGGAGCCTTCGTCATCGCCCAGAAGTTGGTTCTCTACAGACTCTTGGCCGAGGTGGGGCCGAAACGCACAGCTCGATTCGAGCTCGACCCCCTACCCAGCGTTGGCCCAACTACCGATCCAGCGCTGATCCAGGACGTTTTCCATCAGGCGACCCAGCACGCAATCCGGCGCTCGAAGGACTATGAGACGGCCCTCAATCCGCAGCCGTTGGAGGCTGCCGTTTTCGTCGAGCCAGTTTCGGTCGAGGAAATAGAAGCCTGTCGAGTTGGTGAAGTCTGGCAACGCCTTATTGACACGGTGAGCGCCGTCTCTTGGTCGGCGATCTCCCAGAATCTTGTCGGCTTCCTCTACGAGTCGATCGTCGATCCGGAGTTTCGCCATCAACTCGGTCAGCACTACACCCGAGAGGACGTGGTGGACCTATTGACTACGTTCGCCGTGCGCAAACCCGAGGATCTGGTACTTGATCCAGCTAGCGGCGGAGGGAGCTTTGCCGTATCCGCCTACCGGCGAAAGCGCCTACTCGGCGACAATCATGAGCAGTCACTTGCCGAGACCTGGGCCTTCGAGATAACGGTCGGCGCTGCCGAGCTGACCACCGTCTCGCTCGTCACTGCGGATACCGCAGAACCAGCCGCCTACCCCCGTGTCCTTCTGCGCGACTTCTTCCGGGTCACCCCAGGATCAAAAACCGAGCTACAGATTCCGGGTGAGCCCGACCAGCTAAAAGTGCCAAAGGCATTCGACGCCGTCATTGGGAACCCGCCTTACATCTCCTATCGGCGCCAGACCAACCAGGACGCGGTGGCTTCCGCCCTGCGCAAGATGTCAGGCAAGCTCCCAATGCCTCAGTTCTCGGGTAAGTCAGATGAGTTTGTCTGGTTCATCGTCCACGCCACCCGCTTTCTAAAGATCGGCGGCCGCTTGGGCTTTGTGGTTTCTTCGGCGATCCTTTTCTCTGATTACGGCGTGCCGCTGATTCGCTTCCTCGCAGCTCACTATCGCATCCGTGCCGTTATTGATTCGGCAGTCGAGCGATGGTTCGTCGAAGCCGACACCAACACCGTGCTGCTCTGGTTGGAACGCAATGACGACCCGGCGACCCGCACCCGAAACCTGATCCGTTTCGTTCGACTGCGTCGGCCATTGGTGCAGTTGATTCCAGCACCCGATGACCCCCTGCGACGAGAAGGGCTCGAAGATCTCACCGAGGAGATCCTTAGTGCCCCCGCGGGCAGCGAGGATCCCCGGTTCATGGTCAACCTTGTCCCTCAGGGCAACGATGGCGGGATCAAGTTCGCCGACGACAACTCGGCAAACGACAGACTGCCCGCAGACGAGGACGAGTCATGAGCTTGGCGAGTGACTTGAAGAAACTCGGCACGACCTCCGTCTTCCCCCCACGGGGCCGGCCGATGCGCCGGTGGGGTCAAATTCTTCGTGAACCGCCTGAAATTGCCGACACCCTCGAGGGCGAGCGCGCGGCGGGCGCGCTCGCTCCGGTCGCCGAGCTGGCTAGCGTGCATAGTGGGGTCGTTACGCGCGCCAACGCCTTCTTTGTCGTCCGCGACGTTCCCTTCAAGGAAATCCCGGCTCGCTTCCAGATCACTAAGCGGGATCACAAGAAAGTTCGCGTCGTTGAGGACGGGCTGAAGAGCCTTCATCGAATCGAGACGAGCTATTTGCGGCCCGTAATCAAGGGCCCAGAGTCATTGCGCGGGCCAGTCGAGGTCGCCAACAGCGACCAATTCGTGTTCGACGTAGACAAGAGAACCAAGGAGCAGCTCAGAGAGGAGCGGGCCAATGGCGCCCTCTCATACCTGAAGCGAGGAGAGACGGTCGATTACTCGGTCTCCGAAGATCGCCTCAAGGGAGGCATACCCGCTCAGCGCTCCCAAGTTAAGAACCGGAGACCGTTCTGGTACAGCCTCCCCGCTGGCGCGGTGGGGCAGGCGCGCGTCGTCGTGCCCGAGCATTTCGACAGGCGCTTTCTCGCAACCCTTCTGCCGGCGGCCTCGAAACAGGTCGTTCTAGACACGCTTTATGTGATCACTCCACATACGATCTCAGAGGCGGGATTACTCCATCTCTCACTCAACTCTCTGCTCACCTGGTACCAGCTTGAGCAAAGGGGGAGAACGCAACATGGCGAGGGAGTCTTGAAGGTCAAGATTGCCGACTGGGAATCGGTTCTTGTCCTCAATCCGGCGAAGGCCGACAAGGCACTTGTCCGCGAACTCATGGAGGCGTTCAAACCGCTGCGTAAGCTACCGACGGCAAGTATCTCTGAGGAGCTGATCAGGCCCGAGCGAGTCGCCTTTGATCGCCTCTACCTCAAAACGATTGGGATGCCCCACCCCGAGGACTTCCGACTGACTATCGAGCGTGAACTCAGGGCGGCAATCGGGGAGCGCAAGGAACGAGCGCGATCGGTTGATGCTGCTAAGGCGAAGAAATCCGCAATCAAACGTGTCACGGCCAACGTTGACGCATTTGCCTCGCGTATCGCCTCATCCCTTGAGCCCTTTCCCGACCCGCGTACCTTCGCCGAGAGCGAAACGGGAGCGACCGTCCTCGTCACCGCGCCGATCGAGGGTGCACTGGAATTGGGCGAAGACCTACTCACGCAGGGCGACGTACTTGCAGGTGGACAGGTAGTCGCCTCCACTGGCGATCTGCGCACTGCCGAGTACGTGCGCGGGGTTCTCCTCCATGATCCAGAGCTTTCGGCTATCCAGCTGCCTGCCTCTCAGCAACTACAGGACGCTCTTGCTCTCTGGGAAGGGGCCGTCGTCGACTGGTACGCCCGGTTTGATGAGACGACCGATAAAGCTCTTAACTCCATCGCCGACGTGAGACTGCGAGCCGAGATCCGGTATCGAGCACTAGTCCTTCTGCATGCTGTCTAAGCCTTTGTGACGAAGACGCCGATGCTTGCCGACTTTTACCCGTTCGCGCAGTCTTTGGGGAGCAGCCTGCGGCGATGCGGACGTTGAGGGCGATCTTGTTAGTGCTGCCTTTTAACCTGAAAGATTGCAAAATGCAACTGATGCATCGTCGCAAAACCAAAGCATGGCGTTAGCTTTTGCGCGACATCCGCAGCCAAGATGTTGCGGGACAAACTAGCATTTTTTGTGCTAATTTGTCCACATGCCCGGACGTGCCTACACGCAGCTGGCTGAGGTCGCCAACGAGCGGTACGGCTTCGTGACGCCAGACGACGCGCGGGGGTTGGGCATCAACCCGATGACCCTCGTGCGCATGGCCGAGCGAGGGCAAATTGAGCGCCGCGGGACGGGCTTGTACCGCTTCACACTCACGCCGGCGAGCCGTCTCGACCCTTACATGGAGGCGACGCTCTGGCCGCGCGGGGCGCACGGCGTCCTCTCCCATGAGACGGCGCTGGAGCTCTATGAGCTGAGCGATGTCCACCCGGCAAAGATCCACATCACCGTCCCGCGCGGCCACCGCGTCCGCCGGGGCGTGCCATCTGCGTACGTGCTGCACCACGAGGATCTGGGACCCGATCAGATCACCATGCACGAGGGAATCGCCATCGTCACTCCGATACACGCGATCCGCCAGGCGCACGAGGCGAGCCTGGGGGCGGCGCTCGTTGGACAGGCGATCGACCAAGGCGAGGACGGCGGTCGCTTGACCAAGCGCCAGGCGGGCGCACTTCGCCGTGAGTTGGGGATTCGCCGGGGTAGTGGGAGACGAGGGTGAGCCATTCGGAGTTCAAGCCGCCCCGACGCACGCCCGAGCCAGCGTGGCCACCTCACGGTCCCGAGCGCGTTGCCTGCCTCGCCCTGCGCTATCAGGTGGCCCAGAAGATCCACGCCGTCACCGAGCAGCCCGACGGCAGGGCCAACCACCGCTTCTGGGACCTGATCGATCTCCAGCTCCAGCGCGAATTGCTCGGCAACGATCTTGCTCGGGTTCGAGAAGCGTGCGTCGAGATCTTCATCGGACGCGATCTTCATCCCTGGCCGCCGGAGCTTGTGGTTCCCGGCGACTGGCGCGAGCCCTACGCGGCGGCGGCCGGCGAGCTCGAAGCCGACCTGCCACTTGACGTGGATTCCGCCGCCGACCAAGTCCGCGACTTCATCGCCGCCATCGACGCGGCCGGTTAGTAGGACTCGTTCTCCTTTCAGCCCGACGAGGCGCACCACGATCCCAAGATGCTCTCCACCTCTTCTCGAACCAGCGACCGGGCCTCGGCTCTCTCCACGCCCGACATGAGCAGCTCGTCGTAGCGGGTGTCGCGATGGCGAACCGACGCGGCGACGGCGAGCCCAAGCGCTTTGGGATCGAAGGCTCGGCCGGCGGCGCTGCGGCCCACCCTGCCACTGCCACGCGTGCCCGTGTGACGAGCAATCTCCTCGGCCCGATCCTTGGGACAGCCCGGATAGAGCCGGACGATCTCCGCCGCCATCTCATCCTGAAGGACGAGATCCTGCTCGGCGCGGCGAGAGCTCTCCCGCTCTCGGCGCCTCGCTCGCGCGTCGGCGTCGGCAAGGCACTCTGCCTCTGCCTGCTCGAGCGCTTCCTCCTCGACCAGGATGCCCTGACGCTCGTAGCGCTTCCGCGCCCTACTGAAGCGGACGACCACAGCCGAGAGACCGCTCGCCTTTCTCGCCCGCCGGGTCAGGGCCGCATCGCCGGATGGAAGAAAGACGAGGTGAGCCAAGTCGGCGCAGCTCAGGCACAGCGGTCCTTTCTCGTCCATCGTCAGCAAGCTCCCGCCGCCTCCGCACTCGGCGCAGCTCCAGTCCTTGAGCGCCGAGACGACGACGATCTCGGACTTCGGCTGGCGTTTCCGGTCGCCGTCTGCCACACGGCCCTCAATCGATCGACCGAGCGCGCAGCGCCAGCCGCAACGCCTCGCGGCCTGCCGGCGTCACCGTCAGCTCGCCTCGGGAGCGGTGCGTCTCGCGGTCGTATTCGTGCTCGTAGGTCAGCAGCTCCAGGGCCTCGGCCAGGCGGATCGCGTCCCAGAACCCCAACGTCCGATTGAGCGCCCCGGTCTGGGTCAGGCCGATGCCCTCTTCGCCTTCCGTGAGCAACCAGACCAGCGTCCTCAACAGATCGTCTGAATCCGGCGGTGATGCAGACGTCGCGGGCGCCCGCAGCATAGGCACGACCGGAGAGACGAGCTCCCGACGCGCCCCTCCGCCACCCCGTCCCCAGCTCTCGAGCCGCTCCTCGGCGATGATCCGCGCAGGCTCACGGACCGCCGTGACTTCCCGGTCGCTGGCGCTTGCGTCACCTGCCCGGCCGCCCAGGGCGGCGCGGTGGATCACGATCGCGCCGCCGGAGCGCAGCAGGCG
>DAIRWC010000003.1:11871-27815 GCA_036802505.1 Solirubrobacterales bacterium | reverse complement strand
GGTGTATACTGATGCCATGGCTCGAACCCAGATCTACCTTGGTGAAGACGAGTTGGAGCTCCTCGAACGAGCGTCGCAAGAGACCGGAGCATCGCGCTCAGAGCTTGTCCGCCGCGCGGTAAGAGCTTCCTTTGGCCGACAAGGGAAGGACGAGAGGCTCGATGCACTTCGCGCAAGCGCCGGGTCATGGCGGGGACGCCGGCGCACCGGAGCCGAGTACGTCGACGCGATGCGCGGCGGCGACTTGAACGAGCGCTTGGCCCGTCTCGGCGTCAAGTGAAGCTGCTCGACACGAGCGTCGCGATCGACCACCTCCGCGGTCAGCGGTCCGCCGTCGATCTGCTCAATGGCTTGATTGAAGCCGAGGAGGATCTTCTCGCAAGCGAGGTTGTCCGCTTCGAGCTCTTGGCCGGTGTCCGCAAGGGCGAGGTGGAGGTGCTCGAGCAGTTTTTCTCGGCTCTGTCCTGGGTGCCTGTCGGGGAGGAGGTCTCACGTGCCGCCGCCGCGCTTGCCCAGAGTCACCGTCGTTCCCACAGCGGCATAGACGACGCCGACTACCTGATCGCCGCCACCGCACTCCTGCTCGAGGCCGACCTGCTCACCACGAACGTGCGCCACTTTCCGATGCTTGCGGGGCTTGAGCCGGCTTACTGAGGTCCTCTCGGCACACGGACGGCTTTCCGAAAAGGCTCGCGCAGCGCAGTCCGATAGAAGCTTCCAGATAGGCGGAGTCGAACCGGTGACCTCACGGGTGCGATCCAGGTCGGTCGTGCAGCGCGAAAGTGCGAGAAAGATGTTATTTCCAGGCCTTTCTATCGCTCGCTGATTTTGCGCAGTTTCTCTAGATGAGCAGGGATATGCGGCGAGCCGGGCACTCCTGGCGAGAAGTGCCCGAAATCGGCGCAGGCGGTTGGAACGTCATTGCCACCTCCCAGGGAAGTTCTGGTTGCATCCAGCTATCCCAAGGAAAATGCCCAACCCTGGGATCGAGCGGCGAGTCCCCGCCGCCTCCCGGCTAGGACCTGGCGGGGTAGATCGAGAAGCCTGCGGCGGCGAGCTCCTTTATCAGGTCCGCCTTCCAGTCCCCGGCGAAAGAGATGTACTCGACGCCGCCGTAGTCGGAGGGCTGCTCGACGCCGTCGTCATAGAGGGCGAGGACGCGGTCACGGCCGAGCTTGCCGATGAAGTAGCCAAGCTCGAAGATGACGTTCTGGCGCGCCCGGGCGCTCAGCTTCAACTCCTCGTCTGCGGCCGAGCGGCCAACATCGTCGGCGGTCAGTAGCACCACGGCGAATCCCGAGCCGCCGGACTCCTGCTCGAACTTCTCGATGATCGTCCGGCCCTTGCCAGCTCGTTCATCCAAGATCACCGGCTGGGTCTTGATGACGCTGGCCAAGAACAGCGCCACTTCGCTCTTGCGGGAATGGCCGTGGACCACGAAGATCTCGACGCCCTGGAGATCGTTGGCACTGACGGGAGATGAAGGGGAGACGACGACATCCTCAGGTTCGGTCAGGCCGATAGTGGGCTCGACTGGAATCGGAGGTTGGCCGCCAACTTCAGCACCATTCCGGCGGCGTTGAAGGGCGGACTCAGCGCGGCCCGCCATGGTCAGATCGAAGCTGCGGGCCTTGTTGTGGTGAGGTGCGACCCTGAGATAGCCGAGTTCCTCGAGATCGTCGATGGTTTGCTCGGAAGGGGTCGACCAGGAGCGATCCCAGCGGGGGTGGTCTATTTCCGCGCCTTCGCCGCTGTGGTTGAGGTGAAAGACGCTCGGCTCGTGGCCGTCGGCCGCCCAAGCTTCGTCGGCCTGGCCGATGCGCCGAAGCGGGTCTATGTGGCGATTCTCCATGGAAGGAGATTTTGGCAGGGCCGCTCCCCACGGCGCCGGTCGCAGACCCCGCCAGCCATATGCCCAGACAGACGATGTCCCTCCTCCAGTCACGATGTGAGAACCGGAAAGGGTGCACGACTTCGAACCAGGAGGCAACCTGCCTGATTCCCCTCTGGTCAATGTTTTAGCCTGCCCTTCATGAGCGGAAAGCCATCGGCGACCTTCTTGGAGACCATCGATTGGCCGGCCCTGGACATTGAGGTTTCGCGCCAGCAGCGCAATCGAGAGGTCCACTCACCGGCAATCTCGCTGTTCCGCTGGTGGGCACGGCGCCCGCACGCGCTGATCGGAAAGATCCTCGACGCTGCCCCACCCGACTGCCGGATCTCAGACCCCTTCAGTGGGGGGGGGACGGTGGCGCTGGAGGCGGCGCGGCGGGGGCTGGCGATCTATGCCCAGGACCTTCATCCCTGGGCGACCACCGGATTGGCGACTGCTCTCGATCGGGTGGATCCCGATCAGCTTCAGTCTGGTGGAGACGCTTGGCTCACTTCGCTTGAGGAGGAGCGAGGCCGCCTCTACGGCACCAGCTGCCCGAAGCACGGTGCCGACGGCGAGGTGATCACCACGTTCTGGGTGCGGACGACGAGCTGCCCCGAGTGCAGTTCCGAGGCTTTTCTCTACCCGTACTCGATGATTTCCCTCGCCAGCCGGCGGAAGGATGAGACTTACGCATTCTTTGGCTGCAATGCCTGCGGTAGCGTCACCCGCTCAGCTCGGGAGACTGTTGATCGCCGCTGTTCAGGTTGCCGCCGGCGCCTCGCCGACGAGGGTGTCTCGCAGCTTGCCGGCGGGCTCATCACCTGTCGTGCCACTGGCTGCGGCCGCGAGTTCCCCGCCTTCGGGACCGAGCATAGGTGGCAGCCGGTCCTCGTCCAGAGGCTCTGCGGAGGAAAAGCTCACATTGGTGTGCCCAGTGATGCCGAGCGCGATGGCGCGGTCCTTGACATGCCCGACCTCCCGGCGCCACTCAGGGCCGAGATTCCGCAAGGTCTAGAGACCCGTCGCCTGCGCCGCGCCGGGATCAGGCACTGGTCCGACCTCTATCCCGCACGGCAGATGCGCGCGATGCTCGCTGCCTCCGCTGCCCTCGACCGCCTCGACCTCGAACCCGCGGTGCGCGCTCGCCTCCAGCTCGTCCTGTGCGGCGCGGCTGAGATGGCCGGCTACTCGAGCCGGTGGGACCGTTTCTACCCGAAGGCGTTCGAGGCAACGGCCAACCATCGCTTCAGCCTCACCGGGTTCGCTGCCGAGGTGAACCTGCTCGCCCCCCGTGGTCGCGGGACCCTGGCGAGGCGTCTCATTCACTCGGTGCGGGCGGCCCGCTGGGGGGAGGAGCTGCACTCGGTCCGTCCCCGTGCCCTCGGCTCGCAGACCCGCGAGCTGCTCGACCCCACTGATCTGGATCGTCCCACGGTCGTCCAAGGCTCCAGCGCTCGGCAGTTGTTGCCTGACCACTCGATCGACCTCGTCCTCACGGATCCCCCCTATTACGACGACGTCCAGTACGCGGAGCTCGGCGCCCTCTTCCTCACCTGGGCACAATCGATCGACTTGATCGGCGACAGCGTTCACGTCGACTTCCGCGCCGAGGTCGTCCCTAATTCGAGCCGGGGAACGGGCACCACCCACTACTTCGAGCTACTTCGCGCTGTCCTTACCGAGACCCGGCGCACCCTAAAACCAGCCGGCCGAGCAGTCCTCACCTTCCACAACACGGAGGGGAAGGCCTGGTGGGCCCTGGCCCGCGCTCTCGGCGACGCTGGCTTTTACGTCACCGCGCTCGCGGTCGCCCACGCCGAGAATGAGACCGACCACGCCAAGCGCGGCCGCCGCTCCTTCAGCCGCGATTTGGTGATCGAGTGTCGGTCGGCGCGCTTGCCAGCGGCAGAGGTGGTCGCCACCACGGAAGCAGGAAACGACCAGTCGCGGCAGCTGCTCGCCGCCGGTCGGGCTGTCGCGGAGCTGAGCGCGGAGCTCGCAGGCAGGGTCATCTCCGAGACGAGGTCCTATGAGCACTTCGGGCACCGCTACCGACATCACCTAGGCGATGGTCCGAGCACGTACATAAGACTTGGCAACGCACCCTAGAAACGGTTGAATAAGCAAATGGCGATGACTAAGGAGGCGCGGGAGGCGCTGATCGAGGAGCGTGTCGAGGCGCACGATCCTAAAAAACAGGAATTCCTAAGTCTGCCCTGGCGGGACAAGACCGAACGTTTTCCGGTTATCGAGCTCGAGCTCGACGCCGTCGTGCTGCGCCCGGACAGCCATCGCATCCGCGCCCAGCTCGAGTCGCACGAGGAAGCGGATGTGATTAATGCCGACCCGTTCTCAGACAAAGCCCAGAGGTTGATCGCTTCGATCCTGCGGGACACCGGGGAGAACTTCGAGGACCTGAAGAGAAATCTCGACGAAAAAGGACAGTTACAGTTCGGCGTGGTGACCCGGGCCGGGCTCTTGGTCAACGCCAACCGGCGAGCAGCCGCGCTCAAGGACCTTGGCAAGAAATACATCGATGTCGCCGTCCTTCCGCCCGACACCACGCTTGAGGAGATAAACGATCTTGAGCTCACCCTGCAGATGCAGCGTGACTTCTGGGAGGAGTACACCTTCACCAACCGCCTGCTCTTCGTCGAGGAGCTGATCAATAAGCAGAACAGAACTCGCAAAGAGGTTGCCCTCGCCCTCAATCCAGCTGTGTCGCGGGATTCGAGGACGATGAAGAGAGGCATCGAAGAGGTCGAGCAGGACACCAGGGTGCTGACCATGCTCCGCGAGATCCAGGCCCGCAGCGGCAAGATGATCCCCCTCACCAGCTTCGATGAGCAGGAGGTCGCCGTCGAGGAGCTCGACACCCGCTACAAGGACACGCACACGCAGGACCCGACTGGGGCAAAGGAAATGCGTGATATCCGCCTGCTGGGGATTCTCACCGACGTTCCTTACCGGCGACTACGCCACCTTGATGGGGAGGTCCTCGACGAGTACGTGATCCCTAACCTTGCCGAAAACGAGGTATTGGGAGATGTGTTGCCTGCCGTCGGAGGTTCCGACGGGGAGGTGAAGAGAACCGAGGGCGTGCCCGAGGGGCTCGGACCGCTTGAGACTGACGATGAATCGGGAAAGGGTGACGACCCGGTAGATGGCAATGGCGAGGAGCCGTCGGCCCCCGCTCAGGTGAGCGCACTGGTCGATCTCGTCGCTACCACGTACCGCGATGACGAGGTCGAGCTCCCGACCGAGGAGGGTCCACGGTCGGTCGACCGCAAGACGGTGGTCGAAAACCTCAAGGGTTCTCTGACCGACGCCGCCCTCGAAGTCGAGAGCGACAAGAAGCACGACAATCGTCTTACCCGGCCGATCAAATGGGCCGAAGAGGCCGAGCGCAAGCTGAAGTCGGCGGCCGATGCCTTCTCGGAATTGGAGGACTCTGAGGAGTTCGACTCAGAGTCCTTCCAGGCGGCGCTAGCCGAGGTTCGCAATCGCCTCGACGCCTTGATTGCCGACGTGGATTCGGCAGGCTGAGTGCCGGGAACGCTCGCGTTTGAGGTCCTGAACGCGGGGCGAGTCGTCGAGGCCCGGCGGGACGGGGCGCCGGACACCTTCTGGTCGCTGGCGCGGGCGGAGTGGGGCTCGAGCGGCGCTCGCCCGGGCGAGGCTCTTGAGATTCGCCTCGAGGTTTTTGTCGCGAACCTCGGCTGGCTGCGTGACGCTTGCATTCAGCACGGCGTCTCGCTCAAATGGGATGAGCGCAGTCTCGCGGTGGTCGCCCGCCACCAGGCCGAAGGTCGAGCACTGGTGGAAACGGTTCGCGGCGAGGACGGCGGCGGTACCGTCGACGTCTCCGAGCGGCTCAGCGGGAGTCGCTTCACGCAGCGGGAGCTGCGCGACTTCCAGCGCGATGACGTCGGCAGACTCCTAAGTATCGGCAATGGCGCGAACTTCTCGGTTCCTGGCGCCGGCAAGACCACTGTGCAGATTGCCTGCTACGAGGCAGAGAAGCAGGCAGGGCGAGTCGACCAGATGCTGGTCGTGGGCCCACTCGCAGCCTTCGAAGTCTGGAAGGAGGAAGTGGCCCAGTGCCTCGACCCGCCACCGCCGATCCACTACCACGACGGGGGTGGGATCCCCGCGGCAACCGAGGTCCTCTTCGTCAATTACCAGCGGTTGATCTACTCCTACGAATCGACCGCGGCCTGGGTGGCGAAGGCACCGACCCTTGCCTGCCTCGACGAGGCACACAGGATCAAGCGGGGGCGAGCCGGGGAATGGGGATCGGCGTGTCTCGACATCGGCTACCTTGCAGCTCGCCGCGACATCCTCACCGGGACCCCGGCGCCGCAGAGTCCGCGAGATTTGGCCGTCCTTCTCGATTATCTCTGGCTCGGCCGCGGCCACGAGGTGCTGCCCTCGGGAGTCTGGGACAGTCGCCTCCCGCCCGACATTGGCCCGCAAGTCGCCGAGGCGATCGAACCACTCTACGTGCGGACGACTAAGAGCGACCTCGATCTGCCGCCGGTCACCAAACGGGTCGTTCCGGTGCCGCTCGTGGGCCTGCAACGCGAGATTTACATGGCGTTGCGCAGTCGTTATGCCGGAAGCTTTTCGCTCAGCCGCAAGGCCCAGGCCAGCTTCCAGCGCATGGGGCAGGTGGTGATGTACCTATTGGAGGCTGCGTCGAACCCGACCCTGCTGACCGCCGGCTCCTCCACCGACGACCCGCCCTACTTTCACCACCCCCCACTCGAGATCTCAGGGGATCTCTCGCTCGCCGAGTTGCTCGCCTCTTACGGTGAATACGAGACGCCGGCGAAGATCGTCGCCCTGCTCGAGGTCCTCGACGAAAATCGCAAGGCAGAGCGCAAGACCGTCGTCTGGTCGAACTTCGTCCGCAACCTCGAGATCTTGCGTGGGGAACTTAAGGCCTATTCCCCGGCGATGGTTCACGGCGGCGTACCGTCGGCCTTCAACCAGCCCGACGCCGAGCCGACGAGAGAGGGCGAACTCGATCGGTTTCGTAATGATCCGGACTGCTGGGTGCTGCTCGCCAATCCGGCTGCGGTGGGAGAGGGGATCAGCCTTCACCAAGACTGCCACGAGGCCGTCTATCTTGAGCGGACCTTCAACGCTGGCCAATATCTGCAAAGCGTCGACCGGATCCACCGCCTCGGCCTCAAGCCTGGGACTGTCACCCGGGTCACCTTCCTCACCTGCACCGAAACGATCGACGAAGTGGTCAACGATCGTGTTGCCGAGAAGGCTACGCGCCTCGGTGAAATGCTCAACGACAGCGACATCGTCACCATGGCGCTCCCCGACGAGGATGACATTGGGCCTCCGTTCAGCCCCGGCGAGGACGAGGACGTGGTCGCCCTGTTCCGGCACCTGCGGTCCGAGGATGAGTGAGAGCGTCGTACGGACCCGCCATGAACTGCGCAGTGCGCGCCAGGTCGCGCGGGCGCTGCACACGCCGGGCAGCTCAATAGCGGACGCGCGCGAGTCCTACCGCAGGCTCCCGAGCGATGGGCTGCTCGCCCTGAGCGATTTCGACGTCGGGTTGCGCGTGCTCGTCGACGTGGCGCTCGTCGAGATCAATGGGGGGAACCTGATCGTCGGCGGAGCCTTGGCGGCGGTCGCGGCAGTCGATGAGAGCGCCGCGATCCGGCTGCTGTTCGATCTATTGCTAGAGCGGCGACCACCGGACTGGCTGCGCAGCGCGGCTGGAGGGACGAAGGTGAAGATCGCAGTGATCCCTGACCGAGACCGCGAGGCGATCGAAACGGTCCTGGCAGACCCGGCGATGAGGGAGGCCAAGCTCCTGCAGGCCGGGCGCAGGGTAAACGCGGAGAGACTAGCCGAGGTCGGGTCGATCGGGGAGGAGCACGTGGTCTTGGAGTGCCGAGCCGAGCTCAGCGACCTCGGTCGGGAGGATTTGGCTGCTGCGGTCGAGCGGGTCAGCCTGATCTCCGATCAGCTCGGATACGACGTGGTCGCCCCCACTCTCAACGGGGAGACGCGACGGCTTGAGGTAAAGGCGACCCGACGCAGCGCCTGGCGCGGCGAAGTCTTCATCTCTCGCCACGAGTTCGAACAGGGCCGGGTCGATCCGGACTGGGCCCTGGTCGTGGTCGAGGTGGACGCCCAGGATGAGCCAACCCTCGCCGGTTGGTGTCGGGGAGAGGCGATCGCCTCGCTAATTCCAGAAGACGCGCACCCGATGGGACGCTGGGCCAGCGTTCGCTTAATGGAGATCGGCGCTCTTCTCGAAGACGGCCTGCCTCCAGCGGCCTAGGCGAGCCCGTGGCTAGGTGAGCTAAGAGGCCGCGAGGTGGGCGAGGATCGATGTGCCCTCATCCATGGGCCGAGTCTCGTCGATCAGGTATCTAGCGGCGAGGGCGGTTGGCGTTGCCCCTGCCACGGAAGCCGGTCGGTGTTGACGAAACTCGTCCAACTCTGGGACCGGCTGCGGATCGGCAGTCAGCTCCTCCCACCACTCGTCCGGGTCGGAGAACGCGGCGGAGATGGCGGGTGGCTTGAAGAGCAACGAGGGCTGGACTCCGCCGCCGGCGTCGAGACGCCGGCGGGCGAGCGCAAAATAATGCTCGCACTCCATACCCCCTCCGGCAGCGATGTGGAGCATCCAGATCGCGGTCAGCCCGGCGAGGATGTGGGGGACACGGGCCTCGTCTTCGATCACGAGCTCCATCTGTTCAAGGATCCACAGCCGCGCGCCGGGAACACCGGACAGCATCACCGCGAGCAGCCCCCAGACCGCAGGCATCAGTGAAAACACGAAAGCGTCGTAGTCTTCGTTCTGGCCGTACTGAGGAGAAACGGTCTTAATTGGTCCCGAGCCCTGCCATTCTGTTAAAGCGTCGAAGCAGCGGTCTCCTAGCGCGGGCTGATTCTCGGCGAGGATCCCGGCATGCAATGCCTGAGAGCAGTGGAGGCCGCTCCAAGTTGCATATTGCGCGCCGTCGAACACCCTCCCGTCAAGCTCAGGTTTCAGCACCCTGACCAGCCGCGGGACGTAATCCGGGTCGGCCAGTGCCAGCTGACAATACGCCGGCGGCCATGGGGCGGAGAAGCCGCAGCTCTCGGCGTGCTCCCAGACCGCTTCACGGTTGAGCTCGGGCCAATCCTGCTCCTCAAGGCATGCGGCGAGCGCGTCGATCTCAAGCCGGTCGCTGACCCTTCGATGCTGGCTGATGATGTCAATGATCGCGTCGGTCGCCTTGTCCTCGCGAACGCCGTAGATCCGGTAGTTGAAACTGCCAAATTGACGCTTCGCCGCTTTGATGCGCCCACTTCGTTCTGACGAGTTCGTCAGAACCAGGTGAAAGTGGAAGAGCGGCTTCTCAAAAAGCTCCGAATCCTGTGAGAAGACCTTGCTTGCGTTGTAGACCATCTGCCCCGAAGCGGTGGTCTCGACCTCGAAGATGAATAGGGGGAATCGGTCATGCTCGGAGCGGAACCAGGCGATGTCGACTGGGGCCGGCTCCTCACCTTCGGGAGCAACGTTTAGCTCAGTGTCCGTCGCGTAGCCGAGTGCTTTGCCCATTGCGACTAAGTTTTCGATCCATCGCCTGCCGTCCGGGAGCGTGTGCTCGGCCACCCCGCGAGTCTATGCCGCATTTCTCCCGGTCAAGTCGTCGCGCCGACCATCCGCTGTAAAGCCAAGCCAGCTCTGACGGGTCCCGGCCGGAGACACCGTGCGGCTGTCTCCGGCCCAACCGATGTCCTTCAGCAGTTCGAAGTCTTCGCCGAACTAGCTCCGACGCCGCTGAAAAGCGAGGCGGAATCCCACGGCAATCGCCGCTAATCCCTTCGCATCGGCGCGATTCCAGGCACTCGTGCCCGAAATGGAGCGCAATTCGGCGCCGGTTGGAAGGGGCTTGAGAGAGCGAAGACGCCCACGTGCAGGGATATCGAGGGATGGAGCTAGGCGGATTCGAACCGCCGACCTCCTGGGTGCGATCCAGAGTGCCTCAAATCCCTACGGCTATCGGCGTCGTCCGGCCCGGGCACACTGGCCAATGGCTCGGATAGGCGGTCAGTCGTTCCACAGCTGCTGAACACTGCTATACCTGCTGCATTGAACGCCATAGTGCGGGCGTCCGAAAGACTCTCCCATCTGGGTTCCTTGCCTTGCACGCTTCCTCTGCGCGGGTATCCAAGAGCCGGCCCAACGTATTAAGGGCGACTCTCGGCCTGTAGCCACTCCACGAACTCATCGCTGACCTCGAAGACCTCCCTCGCCTTCTCGATCGTGGGCGCAATGTCCTTGGTCGGGACGTAGAAGATCAGCGCCACCCGAGAGTCCCGCCAAGTCGTGTGGCCGCTGTGGCTGGGAGCGGCGGGAGATTCCTCATAGCGAGGAGGCATAAGCGGTATCTGCGGCGCCTCCGTTGCTTGGGCTACGAGGAGGCCCTTCGTAGCCCAAACCCAGCCGAATCCGACCGGAACTACGGGTAACTGAGCGTTTGGAACTCAACTACAATGGCCATGGAGGTAACCCCGAATTCCGCATGGCCATGCGGTTTAGCCGCAAGGTCACGAGGGTGGGAAGGTTGGTCGGACACACGACTGAAAATCGTGGTGTCGTGGGTTCGATTCCCACCCTCGCCATCGCATCGCAGGGCCACATGCGCCGCCCTCCGAGGCGGCGCTTTTGCGCTCGGGCCAACGCTAGGTCTCAGAGTGGCTCTGGGCGCATGTCGAGAGCCTCTTTGACCTGGGATACCTGGTCGATCCACACTCTGGCGTCCGGATCGACCAGCCTCGCCAGGGTGAGCATCTCCTCGTAGTGGGTGTCGATCGGGCGACCGATGATCGTCTCGTGATGGGCAAATTCCCTTCGCGTGAGATCCTTTTCGTGTATGCCCCAGGTAAGGCTCTCCCGCCTCGGCGGTGATCCCCCTGGGGCTCCGTTGTCTCTGGGGCGGAAAAAGTCGTCCAGTTGATTGGGCCACGTGACCCCCTGCGCACCTAGCAATCAGGTGTGCAGCTTTGGTGGTGGGCTGTCGAAGGTCTGAGGCGGCGAGATCGGGCGGAGGCTGGCGATTCCTTCGTCGGTGGCGAAGACGCAGAGCGCCTGGTTGCCGGGGTGGGCGGCGCTCTCGTAGAGGATCGCCTTGGCGCCGGCTTTCCAGAGCTCCTCACCGACGCGTTGGAAGGACGGCCACTGATGCTGGGTCGGCCTGGGCTTCTGGAGGCTGTGATCTCTGAGCGCTTCATCGGTTGAGAGATCGACGACATCGTCGAGATGGATCTCGTAGCGCCAGAGATCGCGGGGCAGGCCCATCTCGGGCGGCATGCCTCGCTCCGCCAGGCCGCGGTACCACTCGGCCCAAGCGGTCTCTTCCTTCTCAGCGAAATAGAGGGCGGGGACTACGTTGCCGCGTTGCCAGCGTCCGTCAGATGGCGGATCGGCATGGCGCAGCGGGTCGCCGTCGTGCGGCAGATGCCTCCACCAGACCCTGCCGATCGACGGCATCGGTTAGGTGAACGGAGCGTCCTCGAGCGACGAAACCACGCGGGCAACCCGGCGGAAGTCGCCGCGCGCCAGGAGGTCCAGCGGCTTGCGGTCGTCCAGAACCTCGATCGGCCGGCGCAGCCACACTGGGATATAGGAAGGCTCCATCACTCGCTGCAGCCGCTCGACCAAGGCCGAGAGCTCGATCAGCCGATCGGCGCGCTCGCCGGTGGGATTGCGGGTCCCGGCCAGCCATGCACGGGCGGTCGACGGCGCGGCTCCCGTCGCCCTGGCGATGTCGGCGTCAGTGAGTCCGGCGACGTCGTGAACTCGGCTCGCCTCTCGTGCGTATGGATGGATTGCCGTTGCCATGTGTAGCGTCATTGTAGCAGAATTGTGCCGGTGCGTACACCCCGGCGAATCCAGTGGGCGAAACCCATTGGGCGACGGCCCCGTATCTCGTCGCCCAAAGGCACCCAAAACCCCTGGAAACCAATTGCAACCGTCGCAGCCGGCCTTTTACGAGAGCCCCTGCAACCAGGGCAAATCATCCTGATCGTTCGGAGGAGCTGAAAATCGTGGTGTCGTGGGTTCGAATCCCACCCTCGCGATCCTTGCCCGCGTGGCCATTGCCGGGCTCGATGCTTGATCCGTTGACTATCGTTCCGCCGAGGCTGGCGCTGTCGGAGCGCCGACGACAAGGGGAGGTCGAATCGATGGTGTCTCTCGGCTGGCAAGGGCTTGCTGTGTGTCTCAGCGCTGTGGCAGTGATTTTGCTGGGCGTTGCCCTGGTTCCAGGCGCGCAGGCAAAAGGCGGGTTCAAGGGCTGCGGCGACAGGCAGTTCCAGTACCAGGAGAGCTTTCAAGGGGAAGCAGCGGAAACCGTCACCATCACCGCCAAGAAGGTCAGCGTCAAGGGCACGTCGTGCGCCGCCGCCGACACCTTCCTCAACCTTGCGCTCGAACCGGGCCGGGACAGCGGCACCAACTTTCCCCTGCACTACGAGTGCAAGGCCGGGACCTTTCACGTCCCGGCCGGGTATCGGCCTGCGTTCCGCTTTCGCAACTTCGTCGCAGGGTGTCGGTTACGACCGTAGGCGCCCGGGAGGCGTCGCCGATTTAGATGGACCGAACCAGCCACAGCCGAGTGCCTTCGCGCGCCCGCCCGCTCATTGCGGCGGCGCTGCTGGCGCTGCTCTGCGCGCTTGTGCTCAGCGTCGCCCGCGCCCACGCACTTGAAGCCGAAGAAGAACCGCCGCTCGACCCCAATGCCGAACCGCCGAGCTTCGTCGTCATCCAGACCGACGACCAGACGCTCGACGAGCTCTACGCCTCGTTCACGCCGTTCCCCGGCGCGGCGGCGATCCGTGCGATGCCGAACACCCTCGACCTGCTCGCCAAGCGCGGGGAGACCTTCAACCGCTACTACGTCTCCTATCCCCTCTGCTGCCCCTCACGGGTCAGCCTGATGACCGGCCGCTATGCCCACAACACCGGCGTCAAGGGCAACGTCCAGCCCAACGGCGGCTACTACGGCTTCTCCTTCCGCGGCGCCTACGACCACAACATCGCCACCTGGCTGCAGGGCGCCGGCTACCGCACGATCCACATCGGCAAGTTCCTCAACGGCTACGGCGACGAACCGTACAGCGACGGCAAGAACGTGCCGCCCGGCTGGGACTCGTGGCACACCGTGCTCAACGCCGACACCCACCACTACTTCTACGGCTACACGCTCAACAACGACGGCGTGATCAGCGAACCCTACGGCAACCCGGGCACCTGGGAACCGCGCGAATACACCGAACGCGATCCCGCGGGCTGCCCCTTGGCCCCCGAAGAAGGGCGGCCCTGCGTCTACGCGACCGACATCTTCAACTGGCAGGCGCGGGAAGAGATGCTGGCGACGCCCGAAGAACAGCCCTTCTACCTCCAGCTCGACTACACGGCCCCTCACGGCGACTTCCGCAAGCCGGCCGGCCCCGAGCCGGCACCGCGCTACTACAACTGGTTCAAGGGCGCGAAGCTCCCGCACGACCGCTCGGAAGGGCTCGACGAGGGCAACGTCAGCGACAAGCCGGCGTTCATCCGCGAAGCCGAACACCTGACGCCGAGCATCAAGCACACCTACAAGGTCTACTACGAGAAGCAGCTCGAGTCGCTGCGCTCGATCGACGACGGCGTCAAAGAGATCGTCGACACGCTCGGTCAGCTGCACCGCCTGCGCAACACCTACATCCTCTTCACCTCCGACAACGGCTTCTTCTTCGGCGAGCACCGCCTGATCGGCGGCAAGTTCCTCGCTTACGAGCCTTCGACGCACATGCCCTTCCTGATCCGCGGACCGGGAATCAAGCCCGGCAGCTCGACCGGCGAGCTCGCGGCCAACATCGACATCGCGCCGACCGTCCTCGACCTCGCCGGCGTCCAAGCGGACAAGAGCATCGACGGGCGCTCGATGGTCCCCTACCTGCGCGATCCCGAACTGCGCAGCCGCCGGCCGATCCTCTTCGAGTCCTTCGTGCAGACGAGCGACGTGGAAGCCAACGGCGCCATCTCCGCCACCGGCGAAGGCGACGGTGGCGTGCCGGGCGGCAACGGCAGCACCGATCCCAAGGAGCCCGAGGCGGGCGTCTCGAGCATCGGCGGCGAAGCCCAGGCCTCGCTCCTGGCCCCGCCCCTCAACTACGAGGGAATCCGCCTCGGCCCCTACAAGTACATCGCCTGGCCTGACGGGGAGAAGGAGCTCTACGACATCAACAAGGACCCGAACGAGCTCAACAACATCGTCAAAGAGCCGAACTTCTACCCGATCCGCAACTTCCTCCACCGCCAGCTGCGGCGCTTCGAGAACTGCGTCGGCCAAGAATGCCGCGAAGTGACGCCGCCACTGCCGCTGACGCGAGTCGAATTCGACCGACTGCGGGCGAAGCGGCAGAAGGAAGTGCGCGAACACGAACGCGAACGCGAAAAGGAACGCCGCGAACGCGAAAAGAAGCACCCCGGCAAATAGATAGCCGGACGGGCGCTACTCGATTACGGCCAGGACGTCGCCGCTGGAGACTGCGGCGCCTTCGGCTACGTTGAGCGTCGTGACCTTGCCGGAGCGGTGGGCGGCGATCTCGTTCTCCATCTTCATCGCCTCGATCACGCAGATCAGGTCGCCCTCGGCGACCTCGGCGCCCTGCTCGACCGCGACTTTGAGCACGGTGCCCTGCAGCGGTGAGGGCAGCGACTCGCTGGAGGCGCCGGCCGCTCCGCCCGCCTTGCGCTCGCGCTCGCGCTTCGGCGGTTTCCTACCGCCCGCAGCCGGTGCCGCGCCACCCGCCATCGCCTCGCCGATCACCTTGACGTCGAAGAGCTTTCCGGAGACCTCGACCTTGTAGTCCCGGGCGACGACCTCGGCGCCCTCGGGCACCTCCGGCGCCTCGGCCTCGGCCGGTGCGGTCGTCTTCAGCCAATCGCGGTCCTCCATCAGATCGCGGCAGGTCTCCCCGTTGGCCCACTGCTCGGTGCCGAGGATCGCGCTGTGGAAGGGGATCAGCGTGGTCAGACCGCCAACCTCGTACTCGCCCAGCGCGCGCAGCATGCGGCGCGTCGCGTGCTCGCGGTCGACGTCCCAGACGATCAGCTTGGCGACCATCGGGTCATACATCGGCGTCACCTCGGAGCCGGCCTCGACCCCGGAGTCGACCCGCACGCCGGGGCCCGCCGGCTCGCGGTAGGAGGTGATCGCCCCGGGCGCCGGCGCGAATTTCTTGTGGGCGGCCTCGGCGTTGATCCGGCACTCGATCGCGTGGCCGCGCAGCTCGACCTCCTCCTGGGCGATCGTCAGCGGCTCGCCGGCGGCGACCAGCACCTGCTCGCGGACGATGTCGACGCCGGTGACCATCTCGGTCACGCAGTGCTCGACCTGGACCCGCGTGTTCATCTCAAGGAAGAAGTACTCGTCGCCGACCTGCATGCCCTCGACCGTGCCGGCGCCACGGTAGCCGACAGCGGCGGCCGCATCGGTGGCGATCTTGCCGATCCGCTCGCGCATCTCGGCGTCCACCTGGGGACCGGGCGCCTCCTCGATCACCTTCTGGTGACGGCGCTGGATCGAGCAGTCGCGCTCACCGAGGTGGATGACATTCCCATGCGAGTCGGCGAGCACCTGGACCTCGACGTGGCGCGGGTCCTCGAGGTAGCGCTCGACGTAAACGCGATCGTCGGAGAAGAACTTCTCGCCTTCACGGCCGGCACCCTCGAAAGCCTCCTCGAGTTCGTCCGGGGTCAACGCGACGCGGAAACCCTTGCCGCCGCCGCCGCCCGCCGCCTTGCAGGCAACCGGATAGCCGGCTTCCTCGGCCTGCTGCCTGGCTGCAGCGACGTCCACCGCGGGCTCGGTCGCGCCCGGAACGATCGGCACGCCGGCCGCGGCCATGATCTCCCGCGCCCGCGTCTTCGAGCCCATCGATTCGATCGCCTCCGGCGGCGGGCCGATGAAGACGATGTCCGCCTCGGCGCAGGCCTTGGCGAACTCGGCGTTCTCGGCGAGGAATCCGTAGCCGGGATGGATCGCCTCGGCGC
>DAIRWC010000003.1:9829-11861 GCA_036802505.1 Solirubrobacterales bacterium | reverse complement strand
GCCCGCTTGGTCGTCTCGATGATCTTGGCGATGTTCAGGTAGCTCTCGGCCGGGACTGCGGGGCCGATCAGGAAGGCCTCGTCGGCCTCGCGCACGTGGGGCGCGTCGCGGTCGATCTCCGAGTAAACGGCGACGGACCCGATGCCCATCTCCTTGAGCGTCCGGGCGACGCGAATGGCGATCTCGCCGCGGTTGGCTATCAGCACTTTCTCGAACATCGGAGGCGGCAGTCTATTCAGCCGCAACGGACGAGAGGGCTCGGACTCAAGTGACGGAAGATCGACGCGCCTGCGCCGCGGCGCCCTCGTCAAACAATGCTCAGGCATCGAGCGCCTCACAGTCACACTCGCGGGCAAAAATGAGCCAATTGCGCATCGCCTCGGCGCGCTCGATCAGGGCGTCGACCTCTGGCAGCTTGCGGGACGCGAGCGCCCGGAGCTGCTCGTGAGCGGGGGCGCCCTGGTCGGTGGAGGTCAACAGGACACCGACCTCCTCGAGGGAGAACCCTGCCTGCTTGGCCGCGTCGATGATCCCGAGTCTCTGAATGACAGCTTCCGTGTAGCGACGCTGACCACCGGCACGCTCCGGTTCGGGAAGGAGCCCTCGACGCTCGTAAACGGGCATGAGAATCCTCGCTTGACCTAAACCCGGGTTCGGATCGACACTAGCGCCGACCCCTGAAACCTGGAGGCACCGACGATGGCGAACGACACCCCAGTGACCTGCTCTCTCAGCGCGGGATCTCTCGCTAAGCGAGAAAGGGGACGAGCTGGACGAGCTGGTCCTGTCGATCGCCGCGCCCGAGCACGGCCAGGCGGTGGCGGATGAGCTCGCCAAGGCATTTGGGAGCGGCGACGGAAAGAGCGACCGGACGGCGGGAACTGGGTCCGCTGGCGGAGCGAGGGTCCAGGGATCCCCCTCCGGAAACCCGCGTCGAATTCCCTGCCGAGGCGCCTTTGCCGGCGGCTCACAAGTTCCCTTCCGGGGACCCCTTGACTCCTCTCCGGACGTGCTCTGAATAAGGTCCCAGCGCGTGTTGATCGAGCTTCAGAGCCACTCCACGGTCTCCGACGGGCAGCTGGCGCCGGCCGGTGTCGTTGAGGAAGCTGCGAAGGCTGGCGTGACGACGCTGGCGCTGACGGACCATGATGCGATTGCTGGGGTTCCGGAGGCGATGGAAGCTGCTGAGCGGGTGGGAATCGAGCTGGTGCCCGCCATTGAGATGTCCTGCGTGCACGAGTACGCGGAAGACCTGCATGTCTGCGGGTACTGGGTCGATCTGGAGGAGATCGGTCCGGCCTGTGAGCGAGCCCAACAGGAGCGGGTCAGCCGGGCCGGTGAGATCGTCGAGAAGCTGCGCGACGAGGGCTTGGAGCTGACCCTGGAGGACGCGGTGCGGGAGGCCGGCGACGCGCTCTCGATCGGGCGCCCGCATATAGCCCGGGCGGCCGGCGCGACGGGTGATCTCGGGCCGTTCTTCGAGGAGTACCTGGTGCCCGGCGCCAAGGCCTTCGTGCCGCGCCGCTGGCCGACCGCCGAGCAGGCCGTGGAGACGATCAAGGGGGCCGGCGGCATCGCCGTCGTCGCCCACCCCTACTGGGATATCTCAGAGCCGGCCAAAGTCGAGGAGCTGATCCGCGCCCTGGGCGTCGACGGAGTCGAGACCTTCTACCCGACCCACGACAAGCAGCAGACCGAACACCTGCTGGCGCTCTGCGAGGAGCTCGACCTGATCCCGACCGCCTCCTCCGACTACCACGGCCCGACCCACAAGACCTTCGCCGAGTTCGGTGCCTACGACACCTACGGCCTCGCCGAGCCCCAGGTACCACGCCTATAGGCGACGAAGGCGCGCTCAGCCACGGTGGCGGCGCAGCACGACCACCTTTTCGCGCTTGCGAGGAATGCCGGCGGCGGGCGTGAAGGTAACTGCAACCCGAATCCGTCCCTTGCCGTGCCGCTTGAGGAAGTGACGGAGGCGCACCTTGGGCTTGACCGGCAGCCTGACTCTCATCGCCCGTCGGGCGGTGCG
>DAIRWC010000003.1:0-9819 GCA_036802505.1 Solirubrobacterales bacterium | reverse complement strand
GCCCAGGCACGCTCACATAGAGCACCGCCGAGCCGTTGCGGCGGTTCTTCACCAAGCCAGCGAAGTGGAACCTGTTCGACGGCAGTCTCACGCCCGGGTCGACGATCGGTTCCGGTTCGACGGGCTTGCACGGCGGTGCAGGGGTCCCGGGCTCGCCGAAGCGAATGACCCTCGCCAGCGAGGTGCCGGACTCCGTCGCGAAGACGTTGCCCTGGCAGGCGACGCCGACGCCGGCGACGTTCGGGGCTGCCTCGACGCTGCCGAGGAACCCGCCGTCGTCACTGAAGTGGATGACCCGTTCGGCAAGTTCGTCGGCGACATAGATTCCGCCCTGCCCGTCGGCGACGAGGGCGACCGGCCCGCTCAGCTCACCCTGCCCGCTCCCGGTCCCGGTCCCGCCAATCGTCCGAATAGGCCCGACCCCTTCCTTGCTGAAGACGTCGACCCGTTCGTTGACGTGGTCGGCGATATAGAGGTTGCCGTCGTCGCCGACGATCAGGTCCCGGGGCGTGAAGGGCGGTGCCGGTTCGATCGGCGCGAGGGGGGTGCCCGAGGTGGTGAAGGCGGCCACCCGTTCGTTGCCGGCATCCGCGACGTAGACGGTCGAGCCGTCGACAGCGACGCCGCCGGGTTCGTCCAGTTCGCCTTCGCCCAGGTAGAAGAGGAAGCCTCCGGCGCTCGAGAACACGACGATCCGGTCGTCACCCGTATCGGCGACGAATGCCCGACCTTCCGCGTCGAGCGCAACATCCTTCGGTTCCGACAGCCGCCCCGTACCAAAGGTCCGCAGAAAGCTGCCGTCCCTGGCAAAAACCGAAATCCGGCCATTGCCGCTGTCGGCCACATAGACGTCCCCGTCAGGAGCAACCGCCATCTGCTTAGGCGCGTCCAGCTGACCCGGCCCACCCCCAAATTCCCCGAAGCTGGACAGGGGCCCAAAAGCAGCCGCGCTGCCGGGAAACACAAGCACCAGACACGCCCCGAGCAGCGCGAGTTGAAGTCCCCGCCTCATCGACTGCAGGTTAGCGAGAGGGCGGGGTGTCTCTCGCTTTCTCTAGGCCGCTACGGGCGAAGCCGGAACCAGGCCCCGCGACTCGAGGTACTCGAGCAGCTTCTGCGCCGACTCCTCGGGCGACTCGTTCTCGGTGTCGCAGACCCAGGCGGGATTCTCGGGAATCTCGTAGGGGTCGGAGACGCCGGTGAATTCCTTGATCTCGCCGGAGAACGCTTTCGCGTAGAGGCCCTTGACGTCGCGCTCGGCGCAGGTGTCGACCGAAGCCTTGACGTAGACCTCGATGAAGCGATCGCCCATCAGCTCATGCGCCTCGTCGCGGATCTCCGCGTAGGGGGAGATCGCCGCGGTGATCACCGGCACGCCGTTGCGGCTGAGCAGGTCGGCGACGAAGGCGATGCGGCGGATGTTGATGTCGCGGTCCTCCTTGGAGAAGCCGAGGCCCTTGGAGAGGTTTTCGCGAACGACGTCGCCGTCGAGGATCTCGAGCTTGCAGCCGCGCTCGAGCAGATGGCCCTCCAGCAGCCTGGAGATCGTCGTCTTGCCCGCGCCGGAAAGCCCGGTGAACCAGAGAGTGAAGCCTTTCTCGTCAGCCATCTGTACGTCAGTCCTCCTTGTAAGCGTCGATAAGGATGTCGGCTACCTCGTCGCGCGAGAACTCGTGCGGCGGCCTTTCGCCGTTGCCGAGCATCTCGCGGACCTTCGTCCCGGAAAGGAAGAGGCGTGCCTCTTGGTCATGGGGACACGTCTTGTTCGAGGCGAGCCCCTCGCACTCGTTGCACCAGAAGGTGTGCTCGAACATCAACGGCTCGATCCCGAGCTCGTCGATGTCGATCGTCTCGAAGATCTTCTGCGCGTCGTAGGTGCCGTAGTAGTCGCCCGCGCCGGCGTGGTCGCGACCGACGATGAAGTGCGTCGCGCCGTAGTTGCGCCGGACGATCGCGTGCAGGACGGCCTCCCGCGGCCCGGCGTAGTGCATCTTCGCCGGCTTCACGCCCAGCACCACGCGGTCCTCGGGGTAGTAGTTCTCCATCAGCACCTCGTAGCAGCGCATCCGCACGTCGGCGGGGATGTCGCCCGCCTTGGTCTTGCCGATCAGCGGGTGGATGAAGAGGCCGTCGCAGGTCTCCAGCGCGGCCTTGGTCAGGTACTCGTGGGCGCGGTGGATCGGGTTGCGGGTCTGGAAGGCGACGATCTTCTTCCAGCCGCGCGCCTCGAAGTCGGCCTTGTGCTCGGCCGGAGTCTTGTAGCGGCGCATGAAGGCCTCGTCGTGGTCGGGCAGCGCATCGACCTCGATCGGGCCGGCGATGCAGCGACTGCCCTCGGCGTAGATCGCAGCGACGCCGGGGTGGGCCTCGTCGGTGGTGCCGTAGACGCGCTCCGCCTCGCTGCGCGCATCGCGCTCCCAGATCTCCTCGACCCTGATCCGGCCCAGCGGCTTGCCTTCGTCGCTGGAGAGCGCGACCGTGTCGCCGACCTCGCACTCGAGCTCGGTCGCCAGGGTGATCGGGATCGGCCAGTAGTCGCCGGCGGCGGTGCGCATCTCAGCGCAGACGCGCTCCCAGTCGGCGGAGCCCTGGAAGCCGGTCAGCGGCGCGAAACCGCCGTTGCCGATCATCTCGAAGTCGGCCGTGTGGCGCTCGTCAAGGGTCAGGGAAAGCTCAGTCATCGTCTCGCTCATGCGGGTATCTCACCAATCGTTCGGGGAAGGGGCGTCGAAGGCGCCTGGGCGGCGCTAGTTGATCCCGCACTCGGTCTTTTCGAGACCGGCCCAGCGCCCGGCGCGCGGCGAGCCGCCAGGCCCGACCGGCTTGGTGCAGTGGGTGCAGCCGATCGAGGGGTAGCCCTGATCGTGCAGTGGGTTGTACGGGAGGTGGTGCTCACGGATGTAGTTCCAGACGTCGCGCTCGGACCAGTCCGCGATCGGGTTCAGCTTCCATAGCTCGAATCGCTTGTCCCAGGCGAACTTGGGGGTCTTGGCACGACTCTTGGAGTCCTCGCGGCGGACGCCGGCGAGCCAGCAGTCTACGGAAGAGAGCGCCCGGCGCATCGGCTCGACCTTGCGCAAACCGCAGCAGGCGTCCGGATCGCTCTTCCAGAGCTCGTCGCCGTACTGCTCGGCCTGCTCCGCCAGCGTCAGGTTGTGGAAGCGGTCGAACTCGACCCCGAGGTGCTCGGCGAGCTTGTCCCGGGTCTCGTAGGTCTCCGGGAAGAGCACGTCGGTATCGAGGTAGAAGAAGCGCGCGTCGGAGTTGATCTGGCTGGCCAGGTGGGCCGTCACCGCACTCGTTTTCTGGAACGAGCAGGCGATGTAGTGGCTCTGGCCGAAGGTCTCGAACATCCACTCGATCGCATCGGTGGCGCGGCCCTCCTCGAGGCGCGCAGCGACCTCCTCGGCGTCGATCTCCGGGACGGTGGTGACGGCAACCGGGTTCATATCGCGCACTCGCCCTCGCCCCGCTCCACCTTGTAGGGGCTGGAGCGGTTCCAGTCGATGAACTGCTGCATCGTCTCGAGGCTGAACTCGGCCGGCAGGGTCAGCTCCTTGACCTCGGCTTCGAAGCGCTCGGCGCCAATCCGCTCGGCGAAGGCGTTGAACTCCTCGCCGTTGCTGCGCTCGGCCTCGTACAGCTTGATCCAGCGCTCGACCGCCTCGGGGACGCGCTTGGCGGGCAGGCGGGACTTCAGCCGCGTGCCGAAGACCACCTCGCCGCCCTCGTAGTTGCCGCCGATGTGGGGGATGTAGGCGGGCATCTGCCGCGCGCCGATTTTGAGCGAGGCGCCGTAGAAGCCGATGTTGGCGATGTGATGCTGGCTGCAGCCGTTGGGGCAGCCGCTCATCTTGATGTGGATCTTGCGGGTCAGCGGATCCGCGATCTCCATCTCCTCGACCCGCTGCTTGATCGCCCGGTTGAGGCCCATCGAGCTGGTGATCCCCAATTTGCAGCTGTCGGTGCCGGGGCAGCTGACGACGTCGGTGATCTCGCGGGCTCCCGCCTCAGCGAGGCCGAGCTCGCCGAGCCGCTGCCAGACCTCGTACAGAGCCTCGTCGCGGACCCAGCGCAGGACCAGGTTCTGCTGCACGGTGCTGCGCGCGTAGCCGCCGGTGAACTCGCGCATGATCGCGGCGAGGCCGCTGAACTGCTCCGGGGTCAGGTCGCCGCGCTCGATCTTGACCTCGACCGAGGCGAAGCCCTCCTGGCGCTGCGGCTGCACGTTGCCCTGCAGGAAGCGGTCGAACTGGGAGCGATCGCCGTTGGGCGAGACCGGCGCCGTCGGAGCGTCGGGGGCCTGCTCCTCCTCGTCGTCGTCGAAGCGCAGGCGCTCGACGTCGAAGTCGCGCTCGTCGACCCACTCGCCCTCGAGCTCCGCGTCGACCTGCTCGCGAAAGGCGTCGATGCCGATCTTGTCGACCAGGACCTTGATCCGGGCGCGGGCGCGATTGACGCGCAGCCACTCCTGGCGGTCGAAGATCCGCAGTGCCGCCTCGGCGACCTTCATGTAGTCGCCGTTGTCGGCCTCGACGAACTCATACAGGGTCGGGGCGACGCGGGCCATGATCGAGGTGCCGCCGCCGACACGGATCTCGAAGCCCTTGACCCCGTCCCGCTCGCGGGCGAGGAAGGCGATGTCGTGGATGCCGCTGATCGCGCGGTCCTCGTCGGAGCCGGTGAACGAAGTCTTGATCTTGCGCGGCATCAGCTGCGTGGTCGGGTGGCGGACGAAGTAGCGGACGTAGGCACCCGCGTAGGGCGTCGGGTCGAAGACCTCGTCGGCGGCGATGCCGGCCCAGGGATCGCCGGTGACGTTGCGCATCGTGTTGCCGCAGCCCTCGCGCGAGGAGAGGCCGGTCGGGGAGATCTCGCGGATCAGCGCCTCCATGTCGCGCAACGGCACGTGATGGATCTGGATGTTCTGGCGGGTCGTGATGTGGCCCTTGTTGAGCGGGGCGTACTTCTCGACCACGCTGCCGAAGGCCTCCATCTGCTCGGGGGTGACGCCGCCGAAGGGCAGCTTCACGCGGACCATCTGCACGTCGGGCTGGCGCTGCCCGTAGACGCCCTGTTTGAGCCGGAAGCCGATGAACTGCTCTTCGGCGAGCGCGCCGGAGAGGAACTGCTCGGCTTCGTTGTCGAAGTCGTCGAACTCGCGCTCGATGATCGGAATGACGTGCCCCGGGACGTTCTCATACGCCTCCGGGTTCTCGAGCGTGCCGGTGCGGCCCTTGCCGCGCTGCGGCTTGTCCTGGTCTACGACTACCTCCATGCCAAGAAAATAGCAAAACCTGACAGGGATTAGGGTATTTAACTCGCGCGGGACGCGATCGGCGCTACGAGGCGGCCTTTTTTCGTGCCTGCAGGATCGACGCCGCCTCGCCCGACTCGGCGACGTAGCCGCCCTCGGGCTCGAGCGGCAGGCCCGCCTCGTCCCAGCCGACGATCCCCTCGCTCAGCTTCGCCGCTTCGAAGCCCGCCTCGACCAGCGCGTCGGTCGCCATCGTCGAGCGGGTGCCGCCGCGGCAGTAGAGGACGACGGGCCGCTCCCGGTCTAGCTCCCCGGTCCGCTCGGCGAGCTCGGCGAGCGGCAGGTGCCTGGCGCCGGCGACGCGGCCGGCAGCCCACTCGTGATCGGCCCGCACGTCAACCAGCTGCGCACCGCCCTCGATCAGTTTCCGGGCCTCGCCACGGGAGACCTCTCTCGCCTCGTCCGCCACTAGTCGACCTCGGTGCCCTCGACCAAGAAGGCGACCCGCACGTGTGCCCGATACTCGTCCAGGTTCTCGCCCCGGATGCCGGTCGAGACGATGTCCACGGCGCGGATGTTGCGCAGCGTGCCCTGAGCTTGCGCGAGTGCCTGTTTCGCCGCGTCGTCGGTGGACGTTTTCGAGCTGCCGACCAGCTCGATGATTTTCACGACGGCCATTCGAATCCTCCTTCTAGATGCCTCCGGACTGTGCCCTTTGCGCCGACACCCTCGACCAGCGCCGCCCGCTGCCACGGGCCCACCGCCTCAGCCGCCGGCGCCGGAGCCGGGGCCGGGGCAATGTCCGCCTCGAAGCGCGCGATCGCCACCGCGATCGCCGTCGCCTCCGCTGCGTTCGGAACAGGGCTCACACGACAAGCCTATCCAGACGCAGACGGCGTCTCCTCCCCGCCACGCCGAGCGGCGAGCGAGGAGGAGACGAGCTTCAGCTAGTGATGTGAGACGACGGCCGCGACGGTCGCGATATCGGTCGTGACCTGAGAGAGCACGACACTGTTCCTCCTCGCCGGCGAGGGGAGTCCGAGCGCCGCGTTGACCAGCCCGTCGGCGAGGCGGTGGAAGGCGTGGCCGCAGCCGCTGGCGGCCGGAACGGCCCAGGCGTTATCGACGAATATGGAGTTATTGATCTGCAGGATCGTGCCTTCTTCCAGGAATTCCCCTTCCCCCCCGAATCCTTTGATCGGCTGATTTGGGGGCGGTGGAGCGGTCGTGCCGTCGGTCAGGTTCCAGACGATCGGATTTTGGTTCGAGCCCACGTAGCAGTTACGACCCAGCAGCGGGCTTTCGAGATGGACCTTGATCGGCATGCTGATCGCGGTGCCTTCTTCGAAGGCGAGAGCGAGTTGGTTGAGCTTGATGGCTTCCGCCGAGCCGGCAAGTTCCACCCTGGCCTTCACGCTGAGCGGCCCGAGGTCGATGACGGTCACAGGGTCCGCGGCGAAGACCGGTGCGTGGGCCGGCGCTATCAGCGTGTTGACCCCGGAGGAGTCCGGCGCCGAGATGCCCCCCTGGAGGACGGTCTGGCCGGTGGTCGGCATTTTGCGCGCGCCGAGCACTACTTCCCCTCCGGAGACGACCACGTGAAGGCACTTGGTCGCCGCCGGGTTCGTGGTCGGGCAGGATTTGAACTGGTCGAAATCGCTCGCGCTGGCGGATGCGCTGGCCGTCAGCCCGAGCGCCGCGAGCACAGCAATCGGCGCCAGATTGCGAAGACGCCTCACAATCCTCTCGTTCCCATGTTTCTCCCTTGACTTGAGGCAATCCCTCCGAGTCCCCTTGGACCCGTGCTCCCTTGCGGATTGCCGATATGGATGCTTGAACAGCGGGCGCGAACAAGCGCGCGCGCTAAGACAAGTGACCTTATAAACGCAGTGCGCGAGCCGGTGACGCCGATGTGGGGCGTCTGCGCTGCTCAGATGTGCCAAACAGGCGCAGCTGCCTGATTCGGCCGGGACGAGTTGCTCAACTCGCGCCGCCGTCGAACTTGTAGCCGACCCCGCGCACGGTGAGGACCAGCTCGGGGTTCTGGGGGTCGCGCTCGACCTTCTGGCGCAGGTTCGAGATGTGGACGTCGCAGGCGCGCTCGTCGCCGTCGAACTCGGTCTGCCAGAGCTCCTCCATGATCTGCCGGCGAGGGAAGACCTCGCCGGCGCGGCCGACGAGGAGGCGCAGCAGTTGGAACTCGGAGCGCGTCAGGTTGACCGGCACCTCGCGCACTGTGGCGACGTGGCGGACGAGGTCGATCGCGACCGGGCCGGCCTCGACCTTGACCGCCTGGGAGAGCGGCGCCCGGTCGAGCTCGCGGCGGCGCAGCTGGGCGCGCACGCGGCCGAGCAGCTCGCGCACCGAGAAGGGCTTGGTGACGTAGTCGTCAGCGCCGACCTCGAGCCCGACGACCTTGTCGACCTCGGCGTCCTTGGCGGTGAGCAGGATGATCGGCACGGCGCTGCGCGAGCGCACGTCGCGGCAGATGTCGAGCCCGCTCGGCCCCGGCATCATGATGTCGAGGATCAGCAGATCGAAGGGAATGCCGTCGCCGACCCGCTCGGCCGCCTCGTCGCCGTCGGCGGCGCCGGTCACCTCGAAGCCCTCCTGCGCCAGCGCGTAGCCGACCGAGTCGCGCACCGAGGGCTCGTCGTCGGCGATCAGTATCCGGCCGCTGCTCATCTATCGCGCCCCCTCTTCATGCGACGGGCGTCGGGCTGGGTTGGGCGACGGGGAGGCGGACCCAGAAGGTGCTGCCCTCGCCCTCGACGGAGTTGGCGCCGATCTCGCCGCCCATGACACTGACCATGCGGCGGGCGATCGCCAGACCGAGGCCGAAGCCCTCCTGCTTGCGCGACTCGTCACGCCGGTAGAAGCGCTCGAACACGCGCTCGATCTCCACCTCGGGAATGCCTGGGCCCGTATCGATCACCTCCAGAACCACCTCTTTCTCTCCATCGTGGCGGCCGCGAACCGTAACGCGCCCTGGCAGTGGCGTGTGCTTGAAGGCGTTGGTCAGCAGCCCGACCATCACCTGGCGGAGCAGGGTCGGGTCGCCCTTGGCGGCCAGGTCGGGCTCGACCTCGGTCGCCAGCTCGATGTGCGAGGGGGTCTCGACCGCGGCAACCGTGTCGGCGATCGCGGCCTCGACGTCGACCACCTCGGTCTCACCGGCGCCGATCGACTCGACCCGCGCCAGGGTGAGCAGAGAGCGAGTCAGCCGGTTCATGCGCTCGGCGTCCTCGGCAAGTCGGCCGAGGAAGTGGTCGAGCGCCTGCGGGTCGTCCTTGGCGCCTTCCTGCAGCACCTCGATCGCGCTGGAGATACCGGCCAGCGGGTTGCGCAGCTCGTGCGCGGCGTTGGAGATGAAGTCCGCTTCGGCAAGCTCGCGGCGCATCTCGTCAGTGCGGTCGCGGGCGACGACGAGGACGGCGCGCTCCTTGGGTAGCGCCCGGGCGGTCATCGAGTAGGCGCGGTCGCCGATCCGCAGTGCCGGGTGGGCGGCGAAGCCGACGTCCACGGCACGACTCAGCGGCGCGCGCATCGAGGCAGGCGGCTGTCCAAGCGGCAGCAGCAGCTGCGCTGCGGCGCTGTTGGAGAAGCGGACGTCGCCCGTCTCGTCGACCACGATCACGGCGTCGGTGAGGCCGTCGAAGATCGCTTTCAGCTTGTTGCGATCGGCGGTGAGCACGCCGAAGCTCTCTTTGAGCGAGGCGCGCATCGAGTCGAGGGCGCGGGCGAGATCGCCGATCTCGTCGCGGCCGCCGACCTCGAGGTGGGCGTCGAAGGCGCCGGCGGCGAGTTCGCCGGCGGCATTGGATAGGCGCCTGACCCGGTGCGAGATACCTACCGCGATCAGGAAGCCGGCGAGAACGCCGAGCGCAATCGCGCCGAGCACGGCGCGGGGGCGATCGCCGAAGAGGTAGACGACACCGGCGGTCAGCAGGGTCACCGCGGCGAACGCGCTGACCAGCCAGAGCCTGATCCCGATCCGTCTCATCTTGGTGCGAAACCTGTCGCTATCCCTTCCATGAAGGTTTACTAACACAAAGACAGCTGCCCCGCATGGGAGAATCGCCGCATGAGGACGCTGGTCTTCATACCTGCCTGGAACGAGGCCGACTCGGTTGCGGCCGTGATCGCCGATGTGCACGAGCGCCTGCCGGACGCCGACGTGCTCGTCGTCGACGACGGCTCCACCGACGAGACCGCGGTGCGGGCTGCCGAGGCGGGTGCCACCGTCGCCTCGCTGCCCTTCAACCAGGGCCTGGGGGCGGCGCTGCAGACCGGCTACCTCTACGCGCTCCGCGAGGGATACGACTTCTGCGCCCACCTCGACGCCGACGGACAGCACCCACCCGCTGAGGTCGCACGGCTGTTGGAGGAGGCACGCGCTGACCGCGCCGACCTCGTGATCGGCTCGCGCTACCGCACGCCCGCCGCGGAGAGCGAAGGTGGAGACGGGGTCGGCGGGGACGACTACAAACCGACGATCTCACGGCGGATCGGCACCAGCGTCTTCCGCTTCTTCCTCACCCTGGCGACCCGCCAGCGCTTCA
>DAIRWC010000002.1:0-28227 GCA_036802505.1 Solirubrobacterales bacterium | reverse complement strand
GAACGGCAGCACCGCCTCGCGCCAGCGCTCGTCTGAGAGGAGGGTGGGGAGCTGGAAGATCGTCGGCGCCAGCTCGGGGGGCAGCGCCTGGGCGGCGTGCCCGAGCGCCCCGGCCGCCTGCGTGGTCAGGTTGATCGCGCGGGTGCTCTGCTCGCTCCACTGCATGGTCGAGGCGAAGGCGTCGACGATCGCCTCGACCCGCGCCTCGACCGCTGCGGTGTCCTCGCCCCTCAGCTCGAAGAGGTTCCAGCCCGGCAGGCTCCAGCCGCCGCCCTGGCTGATGTCGATCTCGACCACCCGGCGGGCGAGCTTCGGCTCCCCCAGGTAGGGCCTGATCCTGCGCAGGGCATCGCCGTGGGGATCGAGGAAGAGGCCGCCGTGCCCGCAGCGGACCAGGTGGACGAACTGGGCGATCGCCGTCTCGGTCTTGCCGTAGCGGCTGCGTCCGGCGATGTAGGTGAAGAAGGTGTCGGCGGCGCGGGCGCCCACCAGCTTCTTGCCGTGCTCGTCGCCGACCCGCCCGAGCGGGATCAGGTCCGGGTCGCCTTCCTTGAACTCCGGCAGCGCGGGCGGTGCCGGCAACAGGGTGCCCGAGCGCACCACGTTCTCTGAGACGCAGTGGGCGTTCGGCGGCTTCAGAAAGCCGGCGACCTCTCGGGCCGCGAGGATCATGCGCCGGGCCGGACGGTGAAGGCCGGTGGAGAGGCGGTGGTCGAAGCTCCGGCGCCGCAGAGGGTTGTCGGCGCCGAGGAAGGCGACATTGCCGATCCCCAGTCCCGAGGGCCGCAGGTGGTTGTGGCCGGCGAACGGCTCGAAGGCGGCCAGCAGGTTGCGCATCGCTTCCTTCGCCTGCGGCTTCTCGGCCGCCTCGCAGCAGAGGAGGATCTGAGCCTCAAACAGCGGTCCGGCGTCGCGGAGCTTTGCGTTGAGCGCCTCGCCGACGAGGCGGCGCTCGAACAGCTCGCCGGGATCGGCGGGGCCGCGGCCCCGTTCGTTGTTCAGCACCTCCATGAAGCTGCGCCCCCCGCCATGCAGCCGCCGGGCCTCTCGTTTCAGGCGGCGCTGCAGACGCGAGCGGCGCGTACCGGCGCTCGGCAGAAGGTCGACGCAGACGGTGACGCGCTCGCCGCGCTTCGGTCGCAGCGAGGCCATCGCCGCTGCGAAGGGCTGCAAGGGATCGGGGTCGAGGTCCAGCCGGGCCAGCGGCTCGACGCTGGCGCGGGCCAGGGTTAGCTCGGTGCGAAGCCTGACCGTCTTGCCGGGCGCCTGCTTGTCCGGGGGCAGCACGTCGGTCACCTCCCGCAGCTCCGCTCCTTCGTAGCCGCGCAGCGCCGTGCGCAGCAGCCCGCGCGAGCGGTCGGGAACTTCGAGGAGGTAGACGAGGCGACCCTCGCGGTCGTTGGTCAGCTGCACCCGCAGCGCTTGGGCGCGACGGTCGAGCCAGCCGCGGAGGCTGCGATCGGCTCGCGCCAGCTCGGCGGCGAAGCGCAGCACGGTCTCCGGCTTCGGGTCGAACGCGTCGGCTGGGATCACCGCGACCGTGGCGCGCGCGGCCAGCGCGCGGCGCGTGGCGAGGAAGCGCTGTGGAGCCAGCGCGAGGGCGATAGCGATGGCGCCGAGAGCGAAGGGCGCGAGCGACGCCGCGGAGGCGAGGAGGTGATCGAAGCGGATGCTCGACACGGCGCTGCAGAGGGCGGCGATCACGAGCACCGCGAAGAGCGCCAGCATCGGCCTGGGATCGCGACCGTCGCCCTTCATGCACTTACCTCTGGGTGACGTAGGTATGTCGGCAAAACGTGAGCGCCGCGACCGGCGCTGTGACGCGGGATCGGGCTGCTTTCGAGGCCCGGCGCCGCGACCCGAGGACCGACCGCAGGGGCGACCGCACGGCCGACCCCACGAACGAACTTGGCCGCGCAGGCTTCGCGCAGCCCCCGTGCTGGGCGCCGCCCCTCGACGAGGCGGTCGCCGGCAACCCCCGCAGGGTCGTCGCAACCAGCCCTGTTCGGCGGTGTTCCGGCTACGACTCGGCTCTTGACGAATTTGCCCATCTACTTACCTGTCGTATGAGCCAACCGGATCCGGCACTTTTTCCAATGAGCGGCGCTGGATCCGACGCTGCGTGTCGTGATGGGGAGAGCGCCCCGCTGCGGTGCGATCTCCGTCCGCCGCTGAGCCGGGACGTGCCCGGCGATGGGACAAAAGCGACGGCCGCTGGGGTCTACGGCAGCCCCTGCTGGCCCTGGAACGCGGTTTGCGGAAAAGCCCTCCACATAACAACAGGGGGCCGAGGGCCGAAAGTGGCCCCCAATTTCGTTGTCGACTAGCTCGCGCATCCACTACTACAGAGGCGCGAGCAGCAAAAGTGGTCCCCCTTATGTGACGGCTGTGTGACGAACTCGCGTGCCGGTTTCGTCGACTCAGACCCCTGTTGGACGCGGTTTTGGGCTTTGCCCCGCACGTCTTGCCCTCATTCACGAGGAGTATCAGCGGCGCCGTCGAAGCATCGAGCGTTGGCAGCTTGCCGACGGGCTACAGCTCGACAGTCACTTGCTTTGGGGGAAGCAAGTTCTTCGCATGCCAACGAGCAGGATCAACACGAGCCCTCCGACACTGCGCCTGATCGCCGGTGCCGGAGCACCTGTCGCCAAGGAGGAGGTACCTATCTCCGTCTCGGTGGCCCCGCCGCTTCACCGGCGCCCCGGCGAGCACCTCGAGCTGATCACTGTCGCTGCTCCGGAGCTCGCAGGAATCCGTCGTGCCGCCCTGGCACGCAGTCTCTACTCAGACACCGCTCTTGTCCTCGTTCTTGAGCGAGCCGTGGTTTGTGAACAACTACGCGACCTCAGGCGTGAGCACCTGATTGCCCTGTTGGACGAGGCTGCCCGTAGCACCGGCGCCCACGTGGCCCTTTGGGAACCACACAGCGACTACCTGCGGCACCTCCTCGGGCATCTCCCTGCTGCTGCGTCCGGGCGGCCATTAGATTCACCGCGGGTCGCTGTTCCGGTGCGGTTGCACGAGCGCCTCGCACGTCGCTTGCCAGCGCTCGACGACGAGCCTGAGCCCGCACTTCGCGATGCTCTCGCCTGGGAGGTGGCGGCGCTCCTTTCCGGCGAGACGATCTGCGAGTGGGCCTATCGTTCGGCGCTCGCGGCTTAAATTGCCTGCGGCAGCCAGAGTTCTGGAGGGACGGTCAGCCGTTCGCCGTCTGACGGGTTGCTGCTGGCGGATCGCCAGGCGCGCGGAAGGCGACTGAGCTCAAGTTGTTGGCGGAGCGCTTCGGCCGCATCAATGGCTGGACCGAGCGCCTCGGTGGTGCGGGACGGCTCGCCTGCGACTGCCGCCTCGGCCAGCATCTCGGCCCAATACCGATTGTGCAGATGGCGCTCGCGCTGCCCTTCTGGCTGTGAGCTCTGGGGGTGGTGGCCACAGGGGCAGGGGTGCAGTCGATAAAGGCGCTGCGCTGCGGCCTCAAAGCGCGGGCCGAGGCCGATCGCACCGCGGATTGCCGGGTGAAAGGCCGGCACTCCGTAAGCGGCGCCGCGCTCCTCACCGGGCGCTGGCGGTGGCGGTGGTGCCGGCGGATAGCTCAGGTGCCCTCGCCCCCATCCCTGACAGGCAGCAGCAACCTGATTTCGCAATGCCCCCTCCCATAGGGTGCCGAGCCCAGCGAGAAGGCAGCGCACCCCGCTTTCGCGTTGCAGGTGACGGGCGAGATAGCGGAGCGCTCGATATTGCTCGGCGCTGCCGCTGAAATTCACGCAGTTGATCCAAAAGACGTCAGGTTCAAGCTGTGAATAGGCGGATACAAGCTCGCCGATCACTCGCTGACTCATCTCCTTCGACCCAACCGTGATCCCGAGGGCGACTCGCCGTGGAAGCCCGGAGTCTGGGGCAGGGTGCGTGGCGCCGCTCGCCTGTGCCAAGGCGAGGAAGTCGGCCGCGAAGTCGACCTCTTGGCGGCGCGCGGTGCTGAGGGGGGCACTGTCGTGGACGTGGTGGCCGCTCCAGTAAAAAACCGTTGCTCCTGCAGCCGCTTGGGCGTCTCGATGCAGCGAGAGCAGTTCGTTGCGGCTTCCCCCGCCGAGAGGATCATCCCCTCCGGCGAGAAGCTCTTCGGGAGCCACTCCAGCCCGGCGGCGCGATAGCCAGAGGAGCGGTATGGATGCTTGGGCTCCAGCTGCACTCGGTAGGGCTCGGTATCGACAATCGTGCCGAGGCCGCGCGCGGTCGCGGCGGCGATCGTCGCATCAAGCCGTGGCGCATCCAAAATTGAAACTCCGATAGCCCCGATCGGACCCTCCCGGGTGATGCTCTCGAGCAGGTAGGGGTTGGCGCGGTGGATCCACTGGACGAGAGGCCGCGAGCGAGTATGGGTCATGACCACCACGCAACAATCATCACGCTCGCCGAGGACAGATTCGGTACTTGCGCGGTTACGTCCGGGCTGCCTGGGAGGGTCAGCGCCGGTGCTTGCTTTGCGCAAACCCGCTGGTAGTCTCACAAGTGGCTTCGCGAGCCCGGCAGGGCAGCGGGCCTTTTTATCGAATTACGCCTATGATTCCGCGCCGATGAGGGGAACCCGTGCCGCCTGAGTATCTGAAGATGTTCCTGAGCGAGGACGACTCCCTGCCCGATCCTGACGCCGTCCTTGGTCTTGAGGACGACGGCGAGGTCGCACCAACCGCCCCGCCGTCGCTCGAGGTGATTTTGGAAGACCCCGACGTCGCCGCGATCGTCGAGGCCGCCGAAGGCCTAGAGCCCGTCGCCGCCTAACCGCGCGCGGCGCTCAAACGTTTCCGTCGGTGTCGGCATCCCCGGTGGCCTCGGCCTCGGTCTGTGGGCCGATGAAGGCCTCGTCGTGGGCGACGGGCGGGGACGCGGACTCCGCACTCGCCGCCCGAGGTAGAAAACTGCCGATAGTCAGCAGTACCGCGAGCAGCGCCGCTGCGATTGCCTCCAGTGTCCAGATCGTGACCAGCGACTCGGGCGCAGTGCTCGCATGTGGCTCGGGCAAGGTTAGGAGCGCCGCGGTCGCGATCAGGGCCAATAGCCCCACCGCCGCGGTCAGCCCCCGCGGACCACGCAGCAGGTGGCGCGTCATCGCGTGCTCACCGGGGCCAATCAAAAAGCCTGCGATTAGTGCTGGGACCAACAGAAGCAGCGCGGAGGCGGTTTGGGCTTCGCCGAGGACGTTGTCGGCGCGCAGGGCAAAGAGCCCGAGCAACAGCGCCGTCAACCAAGCGACTGCCATCGCCGCCCGGAGAAAGCCGTGACGCACCACGCGAAAACGCACCCAGGCCACTCCGGTGCGATGGGCGTGAGAGAGCTCGACGTAGAGGTGCTTCCGTTTTGCGATTCCGGCGACGAATTGCTGATATCCGACCTCGTCGCGCCGCTCCTCGCTTGGCAGCGGGGTGAGCGCGGGGGCACTTGCTGCCTCCTGCTTAACTAGGTCTGCTGCGCGACTGCTGCGCGTTCCAGCCTCGGTGAACTCGACTCGTGGCGGCGCTTCGATCTGCAGATGAAAGGACTCCGCGTTGCCGATCTGTGGCATGAAGAGGTATCGCGTCTCCGCGCGCCAGCCGATCCAGGTTGACACGGCGCGGCCCCAGCGACGAACGCGGGAATCCGCCTTGCTGCGCCGGCTGGCGACGCCCCCTGCGCCCCAGGGCGATAGCAAGCTGATCTTGATGATCTTGCGCTCACCCGCCGCGGCGGTGACCGGCACATGGATGAACGAGCAGATCGCGCACAGCCCGAGCAGGTCGCGAAACTCGGGATCAGCCAAGAGCACTTCAGCCACTCTGGGGTTTGGATAGAGCAATCGGTTGTTGGGGTCGAGCACCGACTGCACGAAGACGCGGGCGGCGACCCGGGGCTTGGTTGGGATCGTCGCGAGGTAGGCGACGAGTGCGGCCTCGAGTTCGAGCCCCTGCTCTCCCCGCAGTGCCAGCCGGGCGGCCGAGACCAACATGCCGCCGGTTAGGCGGGCATTCTCTTGGCGGGTCAACAGCGGTACGGCGGCTCCGCCTTCGTCACGCAGGTCGAAGTAGGCGAGACTGGTGCGCCGTTGCAGGACCGTCAGCGGAAGGAAGTAAGTCTCCTCCGCAAGCTTCTCAGCCCCTGGCAACTGGGTGGGAATCCGGAAGTCGATACTGAGTCGCACGCGAACCGTGTCGACGTCGAGCAGTTCAATCGTCTCGACCCGTCGATTTACCCATTCGCTTCCCCGCCTCCAAAGCTCGTGAGAGACGGGGGCTACCGTGCGGATGCTTGAGGGCGGCAACTCGCCGATCCAACCCCAAAGGTGAGCTGCGGCGATCGGCTCCGCCTCGTCGGATTGCCTACCCTGCCCGCTAATTTGCTTACTGTCCATTGCCGTTTTATATCGGGCCTTAGAAATACGCAATGGGAACGTTCATGGCATGCCTTTGATTCCTTGCCCTAAACTGGCCGAGTACGGATCGACGAGACTCTGCCCACCACCCCCGGTGATTCACCATCTAGGCTGACGTACGTGGGGGGTGATAACGAGGTGTGCAGCGGAACGGGTCCGATGCCGGGCGAGCTGCCGCGGCTCGTCTTTATCTCCAGTGTGATCGATGACGAGCTGCTGGCGGTACGCAAGCGGGTAGTCGCGACGCTGGGGCAGGCCCCCTTCCTCCTGCCGTGGGCATTCGAGATGACGCCGGCAAGCTCGGAGGCGGTGGGCGATGACTACCTGCGCAAGGTGCGCGAAGCCACTCTTGTCTTCTGGTTCGCGGGCACCAGGACGACGCCTCCGGTCGAGCGGGAGATCGCTGAGGCGCTGGCGGCGGATCGGCGTCTCCTCGTCTTCGCGCTGCCTGCGCAGGAACGTGATCGCCCCACCGAGGAGCTGCTCGAGAAGGTACGTCCCCACGCGCGCTACCGCCGACTCGCCGACCTCGACGGACTTGAGGCGGAGATCGAAGCTGCGGTCGCCGACGAACTCGCGCGCGCCCTTGACGGGGAACCATCTCCCTCGCGCGCCGAGCGGCTCGATTCGCTCGGTCGCAAGAGCCGCGCTCGCTGCATCCAGCGGTGGTTGGCCGCCGGTGTCGAACTTGGGCCAGCACGCGAGCTGGCGGGCGACGTCGATGTCGGTGCGGCGCCCGACTATCTGCTGCCCGGACCCAGTTCACCCTTCATCGCCCTGGTTGCGGAGGCCGGCTGCGGGAAGTCACTTGCCTGCGAGCGTGTCCTGCAGGCGGCGATTGCCGCTCAGCTCGCGGGCACTGGAGAGCCGGTGCCGGTCTATGTCACCGCGCGCGAGGCAGTTGGCCACCTGAAGGAGCTCGTCACCTCTGCCAGTGAGGGCCTGGGGGACCCCGATCGATGTGGGGCTGTGGTCCTGATTGACGGCGCCGACGAGGCCGCCGACGGCGCCGCGCTCCTGCTCGCCGAAGCCCGCGAGCTCGCCCACGGGTGGCCGCGCACGCGGGTCCTCCTCGGTACCCGGCCGCTCGGCCAGTTCGATCGCATCCCCGAGGTGAGGAAGTTGCCCCGACTCGATGATGCGCAAGCGCGCAGGATCGTCGGCCTCGCGGCCGGCCGCGAGATCACCTGCGGCGAGCAGGCAGGATGGTCGTCCCCCACCAAGGACGCGGCTTCCGTGCCGCTCTTCGCGCTGCTGATCGGTCGCCATATCGCGCTCCACGGCAGGGTCGGAGAGGCGAGCCGGACGACCCTCATGGCCGAGCTGGCTGAGCGCGGCCTTGAGGGTGCGGGACAAGGGGCGCGCCCTCTGCTTCGCCGACTGGCCGTGGCCTCAATCGCCCGAGGTGTTGGCCGCGTGCCGCGCTCAGAGCTGGGCGGAACGGAGGCGCTTGCTGCGCTCGAGTCCTCCAGGTTGATCGCGAGTTCGGAAGGAGAAGTCTGGTTCCCGCTCGCGCTGATGGCGCAGTGGTTCGCCGCAGAGAGCCTCGCCGAGGGCGAGCCGAGTGGGTCGGCGCTCGTGGGTAATACGACCGACCTCGAGCTGTGGCGCTATCCGTTGGCGATCCTCGCCGCGACCGCGGGACACCGCGAGGCGCTTGCAATCTTCGGTCCCCTGGTCGGGGCGCATCCCGGCTTCGTCAGCCAGATCGTCGAGGAGTCGATTGTGCGCTGGCCTGGATCCCGAGGCTCGGCGCCCCCGCGTCAAGAGGCGGGGACCCGGATCCGGGAGACGATGACCCCCTGGCTTGTCGGCCTCGGCCCGCTCACCTCGATCCTGTGGCCGCGCCTCTCGGCCGACGGGCGGTTGCCGCCTCTCGGTATCGAGGTCGAAGGGGAGCGTCTCCTCGTCGCTTGGTACGCGGGCGAGGAGGAGTCGGCCGGCGATGTGCTCTCCCTGCCGCTCAGCGTGCGCCTCGGCGAAGCTAGTGCTGCTGAGGCGGCCGCCTGGCCACGACTGCGGGGAGCTGCTCCGCCCCGGCAAGCCTCATGGGCGCTGCGTTTCACCTTCGACGACCTGCGCCGCCAGCTCGAATCCATTCTCAATCACCGCACCTTGCCGCTCGAGGGCACTCGTCTGGAGGCTCCCCGCATCTGGCGAGCCGCCCGTGCCGTGCTCGGTCTGCCCGAAACCCATGCGGTGCCGATCGATTTCTCGGCCGTGATCGAACGTGCGGGTGAGCTTGAGGCTTCCTATGGCGAAGATCCCTGGCGAGCTCCCGGGCACGCAATCGATCTGTCGAGGCTGATTGCTCGCCTCGAGGGATTCCTCGCTAACGGTGTCGAGACTCTCGCGCCGCCGCCGCTCGAGGTTGAACGAAGCGGGGGCATCCTGCTCTCGCCGAAGGCTCGCAACGAGCTGACCCTCGATCACGTGCGTGCCGTCTACGCCGCCGCCATCGACTCCTATGTCGAGTTGACCGACTCGCTCTTCGCATGCCTGCAACCGTTCATGCAGATCGCCGTGCTCTTGCCGGCCGTCCTCCGAGGCCACGTTTACCTGAGCGGCGACCCCTCGACCCAAATCGGCACCGAACACCTCCAATGGTGGCTCGATCCGCTGCCTTCGGGCCAGTCCTCCGAGGTCGACATCATCGGCCCTGAGACGAGGGAGCAACTGGATCGCTTCGCGGAAGGCTGGGACGAGGAAGCCGACGAGGCCACCGTTCGCGCCCGCGCCTATCGACCCGAACAGGCCCGCTGGATCGGGCTCTTCTTGCGGAGCGGTTATCTCGGATGCCGCGGGCCGCTGGCGGTGGAGGAGATCGTCTACGAGTGGCTCTGGAGTGACCTCCAACGGATCAAATGGGTAGGTCCCGGGCAGATCGCCGAAAGCGCCTACAAGACCCTCCCCTGACCCAGTTGCCGCGCATTGCGCGCCCGACGAGGGATGGGATGTTCAGCAGGGGATCGTCGCGGCGCCCCTCTGGTGGACGAGCGCCGCGACGATCATCGATTCCCTAGTTGCGAAGCTCGTTGATCAGCTCCGCATTCTCATGGCTCATGTAGAGCCGCCAGCCACCCGACGTGTAGCGCCGCTCGTAAGGCTGAACGCCCTCGTAGCGGTGATCGGCACGGCGTGAGAAGGCACCGAGCAAGCCGGGCAACGAGCGCGAGGTCGGGAACCCCAGGTGCTCGCTGATCTCGGTGTAGGGAATCTCGCGGCCGGCATTGTCGGCCAGATACTCGAGCAGGGGCTTGGCCTTCTCCTGGGAGTCGAGGTAGGCCTGACGAATTGCCTGGGCCACCTGCTCAGCATCATTTCCCAGCTCGCCTGCGTCGGTTTCGGTCGCGTTCTTCTCATGGATCGCTTCAACCGCGGCCTTGACCGCCTCGGGGCTCGCACCCTCATGGATGTGGAGATGGACGTTCACTTCAGTACTCTTCGACATGACTAATCGCTCCTTTGCGAGTGATTTTTTCCGAGGGGCTCGGCGCCACTAACGCCGGGTCCCTCTTTTACGTTGGAGAGCCTAGCACTTGCTTGAAGCTTGTACCAGGCTCAAGGCAAACTACGATGCGAAGAGAAAGGGGGAGCCTCCAGCGAGGAGTTCGGACCGACCGGGACATCGAGGTGTAGTTTCTGGTGTAGTTCTCAGTGCGTTTATTATGGAGTTCAAAGGAGCGATCATGCCCGTCCTCACCCAACCAGGAGCCGAGCGGCTCGACCACGATGCGACGACGCTGCCGATTTCTGAGGTTGCCGGCTATCTGCAGGACCAGCTCGGCCAGCGGGTCGCCGCCCACCTTGCCGGCCTGCGCGACGCCAAGCAGGTCGGCCGCTACCGCAAACCGGATGGCCCCGCTCCGAACCAGACGACCGATCTGCGGCTGCGCGAGGGCTACAAGATCGTCCGCATGATTGTCGAGAGCTTCGATGAGAAGACGGCCCGCGCCTGGCTCTTCGGAACCAACACCCGCCTCGACGACGAGGCCCCGATCGACGTCCTGCGCCGGGCGAGTGATCCGCCGCAGTTCGCCGCGGTCCGCGCCGCCGCCAGGCATCTCGTTAGCTTCGAGGGGTGAGTGAAGGAGAGCATTCAGCTTTCAATTGCCGCTTGATATTTGAAAGCGTTGCTGTAGCCTTCTTCTCCGATGAACGCAACTAAAGAGCTCGACACCGCAGAGCGCTTCGCCCGCGAGGTTGACGAGATCGAGGAGATCGAGACTTCGCTTCCGTCCGATGCGCCGGCCCGCCGGCGCCTGCAGCAGGTGCGTTGGCGGCTCCTCGAAGGAGCGCCGTCGGTGAGGCTTTCGGTCGCGGCGGAAATGCTCGAGCTCTCGGTCCCGACGATCCGCGCCTGGATCTCGCGCGGCATCCTCGAGGAGCTCCCCAACTCGTCGCCTCGGCGGGTGACCCTCGGTAGTCTCAGCGAGGTCCGTCGGGCACTCCGCGACCTGCGTGCGCTCGGTCAGGATCGCAACCTGCTCGAGGCCGTCCTGGCGCGGATCGAAGACGAGCGCGAGCTGGCCGACCCCGAGCTGCGGCGCTCGCTCGAAGAGATGCGCCGCGGCGAACTGGTAGACGTCACGCCGTCACGCCAGGCGTGAGCTTTCGCGTAAGCGCCACCCCCACCGCGAGGCGCCAGGCAGATGCGCTTCGTGGGAAGGCGGCCAAGGCATACGAGGACGCACTGCTGCGTCTCGAGGCCGAGGGCTGCGCTGCCGCTGACTACCGCCTCACCGGAGAGGTCGTCGATCGCATCTGCTCGGCGCACCTGTATGGGGACCACCGGGCGCTGATCTGCTTCCCCGACGAGGAAAGCGTTGTGATCGCGCTCGTCGGAGAGCACAGTCGCGGCTCCTCTGACGATGTTTACGGCGCTGTCTATGAGCTTCTCGGAATCGACGAGCCAACCGCGAAACGGACGAAGCCGCCCTGCTGCGAGGAGGACGGCGGCCCGCCGGTCGACCCGGAGCTGTTCGACCGGATGCTGCGTGCCGCCGCGCGCCTGCAGCGGCGAAGGTGACTCACTGTCGTCCAGCATGGAGAGTTGCGTAGGTCGACCCCGGCAGATCGGCCTTGCCCATCAGCGAGTAGCGCGCTCCGTCCGGTCGCATTTCGGACCGATAGAGACCAACGCGTCGCCCCTCGAATGGACCTCGCAGACCCGCCGGGATCGGACGGTCCGGGAGGTTGCGGACTGCCTCCGGTCGGCGTGACTTGTGATCCGCGGTCCGCACCCTGGCGACGGTCAGGTGCGGCCAGAACGTCCGCTCCCTGGGTTCGTAGATGTAGAGCCCCTGGTTCGTGAAGACCGAGCGCAATCCGATCTGGAGGACTTCCGCCTCCGGCGACTTGGCTGGCAGGGCGAACACGCGAGGAAGCTCCGGCGTCGGCCCTTTCGCCACGACATCGCCCAGCTCGACCAAGGGCGCGGGGGCTGATGCGCACAGCTCCCGGATCGCCTCCAGATAGCGGCCAACCTCCCGCTGGGGACGATGGCCGAGGAACATCAGGACTATGCGCAGGCCGGTGTTGTGACGCAGCGCGGGGTCGGTCAGCGCCTCCTGCTGCCACGACTCGGCCTCGCGGCGCACCATCTCGGGCAGATCGAGGGCGACGAGCAGCCGCACCCTGCCTCGTCCCGGATTGGCACCTCCGTTGCGGCCCGTCATGGGCGGGGGAGGTCGTGGAAGTTGACGGCCGCTCTCGTCGGGAGGACGAAATCGCCGACCAGGTACAGCAGGCCGCCCGCGATCAGGGTGCGGACGGCACGCCGGATTCGATCGCGCTCGGTGAACTCCGCGGAGTCCACGGTCAGCTCGCGGATCAGCTCGTCGAGCGTCAGCGTCTCGGGGTAGATGCCGAGGACTTCGCGGAGTACCTCCGCCTGGTCGCGGGCGTCCAGATCGGCATTGCTTGGGGGGTGCGCGGCGGCAGCCGGGCACATAGGGTCTCGATCAGCCATAAGGGAGCTTTGCCTTCCTTGTGGTCAGGCCCTCGGCTGGCGTTAACGGCGCCGCCGGGGGCCGCTTGTCATCTACGGTCGGCGAAGAAGTAGCGACGAATCCGCCGAAATCAAGGCGACTTTTCAGAGGCTCCGCCGCCGGCCCTCCCAGCTCAGATCAATTGGAGCGCCGCAAACCCGCTTGTGGAGCGAAATCTACGACCCACTCGATCGGCACAGGACGCGCGCCGTTAAGGCCGACACGTTCCCCCGCTATAGGAAAAAGCCCCGGAAACGGGGCTTTTTTCGTGTTTGAAACCGGAGCGTGATCCGGCGGCGGGTACTAAGTGGGTACTAAGTTCGGCATTTTTCGCGCCGGTACGGGGTTCCCGCGATCATCCTGATTGAGCACCCGCGAAGCCGCGTAATCTCGGAAATGCCGGTCGGCGCCAGGGCTGCGGATGCGCAATGGTCGCTGGATGCCAGACTATTTGTGTGACACCCCCGCCCACGATCATCGCTCGCTTTCTGGCCGAGGTCGACGCCACGTTGCGTCGCGACGGTGCAGCGGGGGCCGCGGAGCACACCTGGCGCGCGGCCGCGATTTTCGAGCCTAGCGAGCGAGTAACGCGCAGGGACGCCGAGCAGCAGCGCCTGTTGCTCTTGGCTGATCGAGCTGCGCGCCACTGGACGTCGCTGACCGTCGCCACCTTGCGTGACGACGGGCTCAACGAGATCGCGGGTCAGCAGCCGCCAGTCCGCGACCCGAGCGATGTCGCTTCGGCGGCCCAGCGCCTTGGGGAGCTTCGTGATCTGCTGCGTGGCCAGCCGAACGACCCGAGCGCCGCAAGCGTGGCCAAAGCCCTGGCTCCCTTGCAGGCAATGCTGCGCCAGGTCGCCGAGGGGGACCCGGCTCGACCCGAGAGCACGGCCGTCACCGCAGTGCCGCAGGCCGCGCACGGCTTGGTCGCGTGCTTCGCGCAGGCCCCGGCCTTCGCCGACGGCCTCCCGGGAGAGACCCGCGCGACGATTGCGATTCTCGATGCGCTGGACGACGAGCACGCTGCCTCGTGTGGAACCAGAGCGCAGGAGCGAACCGCTAGCGAGAGTGACCTGCACCGTTCACTGGTGCGCTCGCTGATGAGCACGCTGGCGCGCCAGCATGGGCCGATCACCCACGCCGAGGACGGTACGTTGCCATTACCGTTGACCGTCGGGCGCCATCGCCCCGACCTTGCCGGCCACAGCGCTACGGGTGACCTGTTCCTCGGCGAGGCCAAGCTTGGGCCCGAGCTGTTCGAGGACCACACCCAGGAGCAGCTGGCGGATTTCCTTGACTACTCTCCGGACGGGATTTCGGTTGCATTGCATCTGATCGTCCCCGCTGGATGGCGCTCGACCGCCGAAGCGGCAGCGCAGCAGGCCGGCGGGGCGACCGACCGGCTCGTTGTCCACGAGCTCAGCGGACTCCCTGGCGCGCCGCTGGCGCCCGAGTAGCTGGACTCGTCGGCGAGAGCCGCGTCCTTCCTAAGCGGCGTGGCGACGATAGACCGGCGCGGCCGGGGTCACGATTGCCTCGTCGAGTCGTCGGTGAAAGGTCGACGCTTGCGCCAGCATGTCTAGCGCGTCGGCCTCGTGGATCGCCCAGCGCACCTTCGGGGCGTGGGCGGTCGGGTTGCGGAAAGTCATGAAGAACCCCTTGATCATGGTCGTCAGGCCGCGATGCTCGGAGAGCTCGTTGGGGTCCTCGAGGCGGTTGAAGGCCAAGGGCGGCATGTTGTCCTTCGTCGTGAAGGCGGCGTCTACGAGCGTCGCGGCGTCGCCGGTCAGCTCGGTGCGATCGCGGATCTTCTGTGCGACGCTCTTGGCCGCCTCCAGCACGGCGTGAAAGTAATTCTCCTTGACCAGCTCCGCGCGACAGAACGCGAGCACGTCGGGATGGACGTCTCGGGCCTTGAGCTTTGCCTGGAGGCGATTGGCCCGCTCTTCGGCCTCGCTGAGGGTGCGGGCGGCGGCGATCTGCACGAGCTTTCCGTCGCTGTGCAGCTGCAGACCGGCGAAGGAGAGGGCCTCGTTGGCCGACGCACACAGCCCATCGTGGGCTTCGCGTTCCCCGACGAACCGATCGGGCGCTAGGGCGAGCTTGACGAACTTCGCTACCGCGTTGCCGCCTCCGTCGCGCGCCTGAACGCGCTCGAAGGAGTCGCGGATGCGCCGCCACTTGGTGCTGATGTCCGACGGCGGTAGGCGTGCCTCGACCAGCAGCCGATCGATCTCGCTGCCGGTCGTGCTGTCCCCAACGACGCGCGCGAGGTGCTCGAGTTGGCCGGAAGTGAAGGGAGGCAGTGCCACAGGGCAAGGCTACGCCCGTCCTCGGCGGGCGGGACGGACCTCGGCCGCCGACGTGGTTGCCGCGCGAGGCGGACCACACGTACGCGCGCTAGAACATGGGTCATGGATCCGGAGGTGCGCGTCTATGCAGATCCGTTCGAGGGGCTGATCGTTCAGCTCACCGAGCTGCGCGGCCTGATCAAGATCGTCCCACCGCTGATCGAGGAGGATCGCGAGCGGCGCTGGAGGGAGATCAGCGAAAGGCCCAGCGATGGGGAGGACGGCGAGGTCATCGACGTCTACGGAGACGAGGCCGGCCCTGAGGAGGGATACGGGTTCGCGGACTTCGCCAGGACGATCCGCGTCGCGGCCGTCGTCTTCGGGTGGGCGGTCTTTCAGGACTACCTCGCTCACGAGCTCAAAAGGAGCTATCTGGACTACGACCTGTCTGGGTCTCCGGCTCTGGCGGTGCTCGTCAACGAAGATGTGCGCACCTGGGACCGCCGGTTTGACCAGATCAGGAAGCGCTACAGGGACTTCGGGGGCATCGTGCTGAACGAGCTGCCGAGCTGGGATCAGGTTCTCCACGCACAGGCGCTGCGCAACGCTCTCGTACACAACCAAGGCCAGTACACGAGGGCATACCTGAAAACGAAGCTCGCCTATCGACCGACCGAGGAGGACCTGCACGGCTTCCCCCCGCCCGCGGATGACGCTGCGCTCATCGACCGCGAGGTCATCCCCCTGTCGCCTGCCTTGGCCGAAGCGGTGATCACGCAGCTGCAGACCGCAGCGACCGAGGTTCGCGAAGCGGTCGACCAGGGCCGGGACGAGTAGGCGGCGCCACCCGCGTCAGGGGGTGTTTTGCGAGGCGGCTTTGCCGCGTGGATCACGCCGCCCATCTCACTAGCCTGAGGTCGTGGCCCGAGATCACATCGTTCCTCGGTTCCTGCTCGCGCGGTGGGGATCGCCGATGGACGGCACAATCGAAGTCTTCGATCGCCGCAGCAGAGAGCTGAGCACGGAGGACCCCGCGGAGTTCGATCGCGTTGAGGACTTCAATGCAATCCCGGCCCAGGATGGTTCAAATGACCTATGGCTGGAGCGCGAACTATTTGCCGGCCTCGAGGATGCCGTCGCCCGCTACCTGATCCAGCTTGAGAACGTCCAGCCTCCGAAAAGCCACGTGGGTCGGCTTGCGAAGGAGGGCTGGCACCTCCTGCACCTGCTTGCGCCGAAGCACAATGTGCGGCTGGCTATGTTCCTCGGCGCTCAGATGGTGAGAAGTCCTGCATGGCGCGACGCGCTCCAGCGAGGAACAGCCGTGGATATGGAACAGAAGATGAAGGAAGGGGTCAGGCAAGATCTCGCCGACGCGACCGATCCGACGGAGATCGCGAAGCTCGAAGAGCTGCTCGGTGTTCGCTATCTCACTACCCAGACTCCGAAGAAGCTGATGGTGGAATTGTCAGGCCACCTCGCCTATCGGGTGGGAAAAATGCTCTATGAGCGCTTCCTCTGGTCGGTCCACCGCTTTTCGGAGCCGGTCTTGGTCATTGGCAACGAGCCAGTCGTGCTCTCCAACCGAACTTCTAGTCCTGGAATCGGCTCGCTTTCCCAGATCGCGATGGCTCAAGGGGCGCTCTCGGTCTACGTCCCGCTCGAGGAGCTGGTCGAGAAGGTGGTCGGTATCGTCGCATCGAGTGAGCGGATTGTGATGCCGTTTGGTCCGAGTCACGGACTTGTGTTGAACAGGCTGGAGCACTTGCGCCCTCCGGGCCGCTACGACCACCCAGCGGAGTTCGCGGAGGTCTTCAACAGCATGATCGCCTTGAGCTCGACGCGTTGGGCCGCTTGGCAGCCAGGGATGGAGCCTCAGATCCTCGGCGGTGAATCCACGGCCTCCGCAACCCGAGCCTCCTAAGTCAGGACCGTGCTGCGGGCGGCGCTCGGCTTCTTGGTCGCCGGTTGGCAAAGACCGAAACAGGAACTAGGCGTCCGGGGGACCCAGCAGAGGCGTGAACCAGTTGAGGGTGCCCGAGACGAACTGGCCGATCTCGGTCAGGATTCCGAAAGTCCAATCCCCCTCACCCGCGAGGGCTATCTCTCCGGTCACTTGGGCATCGACCTTGATGTCTGGCGACGGGCCGGTCGGCGTGACGCTGATACCGGCAACCACGTCGTCAACTGCCGGTCTCTGCGGCGGATGAATGATCTTGCCTTCGAAGTGGCGCATTCCTCCGCGGACCTCGTTCGGTAGTTCGCAGTCGACAAAGACCTCCTCGAACGGTTCCATTGTGATCACGGCTTTCGTATTGACGAAGAAGGCGGGATGAATTTCTCGGTGTTTGTCACGATTGGAGAGTGTTGCCAAGACGGTGAGGAGCAAGACCTGATCCTCCCCAGCGTCATAGCGCTGAAATCGCTCGGCTCTCTCGGCGGCCTCCACGCCGACATGCTTGAGGTAACGATGACGCCTGAACTTCTCGGGGGATAGATAGGTGAGGATCGGGAACATGATGTCCCGCGCCTCCTCCTCGGTCGGTTTTCGCCCGAGATGATCAATCGCCAACTGCCACCAGAGGTGATCCAGAGCGCAACGCATGTTGTGAATGGCATCGCCGACCATCAGCCCCCAGTCCTCACCGATCTCGGGCACCCGCTCGGCGATCCAAAGAACCAGGCTGTTCTCGGGGTCAAACTCCCGTCGCATACTGAGAACGTGGGGTGGAGCCTCACCGTCGCAGGCCTCGACAATCGCGCGACGGAGCTCTTCAACGTGATCCTGCGCCCGCGTCAACTTCGCCCAACTTCCCGCTAGATGAGTAGTTCCACGACTCAGGCCACGTAGTCGACCAGGGCTCGCGATGGCCGCCCGAGCTGGTGGTTGAGCGAGATCGCCGCGGCCAGCGCAAGAAGGCGGCTGGCGATGCGGGCACGGAGGCCGCGCAGGGTGCGAGCGCCGTGGCGCTCGAGGGTGAGGATGTCCTTCGCGGTCCAGTAGATCGACTCGATCCGCTGACGCAGCGGGGCAAGGTGGGGACCGGCGCCGGGCTCGTCCTTGCGGCGCGGCCGAACAACCGTCGCGCCGAGGGCGGCGGCATCGGCGCAGAACTCGGCGCCGGCGTAGCCCTTGTCGCCGAGGACCGTGACCGGGCCACTGCGATTGACCCGCCCCAGCAGCCGCAGGCAGACCTCACGCTCTCCTTCCTTGGGAGAGGTCAGCGCCATCGCCCGCGGGGTCCCCGTCAGGGGCCATCAGCGTGTGCAGCCGCAGGCCCCAGAAGTAGCGGCTGTGGCTGGCGCAGTAGCCGTAGTCGGCGGCGTCTGAGATCGCGCCGCCGAGGCAGTTGGCGCCGGCTCGCTTGGCCGTCTCACGCGAGCGCGCGCACTCCACCGGGGTCGAGTCGGCGAGCAGCAGGTCATCGTGCCAACCGGGGCTCTGGCTGGCGAAGACCGCGGTCAGCGCCTCGACCGTGTCGGTCAGCCGGTCGCGACGCTTGTGGAAGGCGGAGCGCTTGGTCAGGGCCGGGAACAGGTGTCCGAGGCGCTTGCGGGCGATGCGCACGAAGCGGGCATCGGAGCCGATGCCCATGATCGACTGCGCCACGCACAGCGTCACGACCTCGGCGTCGGTCAAGCTCCGGCGGGCGTTCTTCTGCTTTTCGGGCAGGAGATCGTCAGCGGTGCAGAACACAGATGTGAGCAGCAGGTCGAGGTCGGCGAGCATCGTGGCCCCCTTCGGGTCGGCGGTGGTATTGAGTACCGCCGACTTCGACCCCGCTGCTTATGTCCCCTGCGACGCCCTGCTGCCGAGGTTGGTCGTGGAACTACTCATCTAGGCGCTCTGGAGCCAAGCGCTGGGTTGATCCGACCTCCGACACTCCTGAAGCATCCCGGCCGGCCAAGACGAAACGCTCGCTATCCTCAGACGATGGATCTGACCGCAAAGTACCCGGGTCTTTTGGCCGCCGTCCAGCGGCCTGAGAGCGAGTTGCGGGCGGACCTCAAGCGGGCAATGGACCTCATCGCCGCTGATCCGGACTCGGATGAAGCGAGTCGGCTCGGTGTCGTGCGTAACTGGATCGGGCAAGCGCTTCGTATGCGGACTCCGGGACTGAACGGACCACTGGCGTGGGCGGGAAAACCGCTTGTTGTCCGGGTTCCCTCGCTTCCCTAGGCAGAGGTTTCGCGCCGACTCCCGAGGTTGACGACTTCAGTTCGTCGGTCTCTCCTGTGATTGAAAGGCAGCCTTGAGCTGCTGGCCTTCAGGGGGCTCCGGGGTCTTGATCGCGTAGGTCAGCAAGCCCTGTTCGCAGCTGAGGCCGCCGACGGTGACGGCGGGGGCGTGGATTGCGTCTGGCGCGACCATCCAGGGGGAATAGGAGACCTCAACGGTTTGGCCGAATGCCGTGCCGTGGTGCGCGCTCGCGGGGATGAACTTGATCAGCGCGCTAGGGAAGGTCCACGGTCGCACGAGGATCGACATGCAATGGGCGCCGATCGTGCCAGGGCTTTGTTCAGCCGCGCCGCGTATCGCGTCAACAAGGATGGCCTCTACAGATTCCCAGTCTGCGCCGGCAGCGCCGACCCGGTCGAGTAGTGCCTGCCAGGCCAGATCGTTCATCGCCCGGTTGCCGGTAGGGGTCATGCGGAAGACTTCCTTGCGCTCAGGGATATGTCTCGGCACCAGCTGAGACCAACGCAGCCGCTCACCATCCGGCTGCAGAAGCCAGAGCACGTCGCGAACAAGGGCCCGCTTCCGCTTGCCGTTCCACTGCCATCCGGCGGCGCAGATCTCGCCACCGAACTCGCGGAACGCAGCGCTGCCCTGCAGCGGCTGGCTCAGGGCCAAAAGGCTCGAGCCGACATCCCGGACAGGGAAATCGCCGTAGGCCATGACGCCGCCGGTGCCAGCACAGGCACCACCCGACACCCGGTCTGCGATCCAGGTATCGGTTGGCAGGCCGTCGAGGAATGCAAGACCGGTGTAGCCGAAGACAAGAAGGCCGTCGGTGGCGCGGAGCACGACGTTCTTGTTCGCCAAAGGGTCATGGGGCTCGCCGCCCTTCGAGACGAGGCGATCGCTGACCTGGAGCGAGAAGGCCGGCGTGGCAACGCTGAGGACGAGTGTCACGCTGGCTCCTGGTGCTCGGGGCGGGCCGGCAGCCTTGCCAGATACGGATCGGCTTCGAGCAGCTCGGACTCATCTGGAAAGAGCTTTGCGTAGCGGAAGGGAATGCCGCCGGCCGCGCGTTCGGCGGGAGTCAGCGCGTCCTTCAAGCCGACCGCACCCTCGCCCTCGCGGACGATGACGATCAGCTCCTCATCGGGTATCCCGGAAATTGGCCCAGCCGGAACCCGTTTGGGCTCGGTGTAAAGGCTCCGGTAGAAGCGACGCAGGCCGATCATCGCGTCGTGGTAGGCGTGGGCACGACCGGCGAGCTCGGCGAACTGCTCGAGGCTGATGACCACGCCATCTCCGATCAGGCGGATCTCGGAGCCATGCAGCGTGTAGTCGGCGTGAAAGACGGCGTTTCGGAGCTCCCGGTGCCAAACCGCAGCTAAGAGATAACACGCGGCCTGGTTGCCGATCTCCTCCGCCCAGCGCCCGATCAACTCGATCTTGCGCCCCGGGGAGAGGGCGCGGCCGCGCTCGTCTGGTAGCCACGTGATCCGCGCTCGCTCACCCTGGGCGACCTTGATCAGATTGGCGAGCAGCTCATAGGGAGCCGCCGCCTCGACGATGTGGCCGTAGATCCAGAGCGAAAGATGGCGTGCGGCGAGGCGGTCGTCGGTCTCATTGTGTAGACGGGTCGTGGCGGTGATCGCGTCGACCGTCGTGTCGTAGGGCTCCCAGCCGCCTGCCTGCATCCCGCGAATACCGAGCAGGGAAAGGATCAACTGGGCCTCATCGCGCTCCATGGCCTTGGCAAAGATCGGGTCGAACCCGGTCAGGTACCGCGGAAGGGCGTCCAGGTAGTCGGGTTTCTGCTCCAGCTCCTCGGCGCTCGCTTCGACCTTCCAAACTCCGATTTTGTCGTCGCGGTACAGGTCCATCGGCAACAGTCTCGCGCGCGTTGCGGCGAGTGTTGTCGCCCGGAATCGCGATGCTCCACCATGTGCAGGTGTCCCGCATCGGCATCTCGTCACCCCTGTAGAGCGCCGTCGTCTGCAGATGCCGTGTCGATCACGGCCTTCCCGCTCAGCATCGTGTCCACGCCCACGGGTGCGTTCGACGAAAGATCTCACTCCATGACCCGCAGGGTCGAGGGCACGTCCATCGTGCGGATGCGCCGGGCGCTGAGCAGCGGCGCCAGCGCGACCGAGCCGACCCTGACGAGGGGCTGCGACGAGCAGCGAGGCAGGCGCGATCTCGATCAGCAGGCTGGCAATCGACCGCCGCCATTGCAGCGACCCTAGTGCTCAAGGGCGCCGGGGCCAGGGTGCGGCCCCCTCGTCTGGGAACTTCGATGAAGAGGATTCGGGCATCGGCTTGGGGGGGGCGAATCTTGCGGCGGCGTTGCTTAGGGTGATCGGGGGCTTTGTCGTTCCGAGTGCCGTTGATGGAAGACTGCTGACATGGAGGCTGGAGGGCAGATGGCGCTGGTTCAGAGTCTGGCCAAACGCAAGGGCCAGATCAAGTCGCGAGACCGGGTTCGAGATCTGGCCGAGGTCTACACGCACGAGCGCGAGGTCAACGCGATGCTCGACCTGGTGCCGGACATGTTCCCGAGCGCTCGCGATCCGGGCAATACCGACCGGACCTTCCTCGAGCCCGCCTGCGGCCACGGCAACTTCCTCGTCGAGATTCTGCATCGCAAACTCGCATTCGTGACCCAGCAGCGCTACGGGCGTGGCGAGCGCTTCGAGCACCGGGCCTTGCGCTCCCTGGCCTCGATTTACGGGATCGACATTTGTGCCGACAACGTTCGCGAGTCGCGTGAGCGGATGCGGGCGGTGATCAGCTCCCACGTCGAGGAGCATCTGGGCACCGACGGACCAACGGCTGGGTTCGCGGCGGCAGTGGATGTGATCCTTGCGACCAACGTCATCTGCGCCGACACGCTCTCCGAAGCCACGGATATAGAGCTTGTCGCATACGAGCCCGGCAGCGGCGGCACCTTCATCCGCGAGTGGTCCAGGCCGCTCGATCCGGACGCCCGCGAGCCCAACCTGCTCTCGCTGCCGCCGCGACGCGACGAGCTGCCCGTCCACTACTCCGAGCTCGCCTGCCAGGCCGAGCCGGCCGCCGCCAGCTCGACGCAGCTGGAGGCCGCCTGATGCCGATCCAGGAGCGCCAGCACGTCCCCGACATCCTCGAGTGCCTCGCGCAGCTCTCCAGCGACGAGGTGCCGACGCCGCCGAAGCTCGCGAACGCGATGCTCGACCTGCTGCCCGACGAGGTCTGGGCGAATCCCGACTACCGTTGGTGCGACCCGTGCTCGAAGTCAGGGGTTTTCCTGCGCGAGATTGCCAAACGCCTCATGTTCAAGGGGTTGGTCGACTGGGAGCCCGATTTCGAGAAGCGTCGTGAGCACATCTTCCGAAACATGATCTTTGGCTGTGGGATCACCGAGCTGACTGGGATCATCTCCCGCCGCACGGTCTACTACTCGCGCCACGCGGCGGGCGAGCACTCGGTGATTCGGATGGACTCCGACGACGGGAACATCCCGTTCATTCGTGCAGCGCATGAATTCAAGAAGGCACGATGCACGATCTGCGGCGCCCCCGAGGAGCTGGAGCGCGGGCCTGACCGCGAGAACTACGCCTACGCCTTCATCCATGGGGCATACCCGACCGAGGAGATGAAAGACATGAAGTTCGACGTGATCGTGGGGAACCCGCCGTATCAGGTCGGTATGCAGGATGCAGAGGGGAACCGCACGGCGAACATAACCCCGCTTTACCAGATGTTTGTGGACCAAGCGATTGAGATGGACCCGCGCTACCTGCTGATGATCACCCCCTCTCGATGGTTTACGGGTGGAAAGGGGCTCGACGACTACCGCGAGCGCATGATCAGCGACCGTCGACTCCGTGTGATCGTCGACAACCCGAAGATCTACGACTGCTTCCCCACGGCGAAGATTCGCGGCGGGGTCAACTACTTCCTCTGGGATCGGGAGTACAGCGGTGATTGCGAGTTCTCGAACCGTATTGGCAGTGAGATCAAGTCCACGGTCACGCGGGACTTGCGCGAGGGAGACGGAGTTGTCATCCGGGACAACCGTGCCGCCGTGATCGTGCACAAGGTAAAGGAGCGATCCTCCGCAACCCTCGCCTCGATCGTTAGTCCGATGGACCCCTTTGGGCAGTCGATCAAGACGAACTACAAAGGCGCTAAAGACAAGCCGTTCAAGGGAAGCATTCCGCTCGTCTTCGGCACGAAAGTCGGTTACGTACGACCCGGCCAGTTGGAGCGTCATCACGAGTGGGTCGAGCGCTGGAAGGTTCTGCTGCCCATGGCCTCGTCCGGAGATACGCCCATGAACGCGGAGGGGAACATCATCGATGTTGTCCTCGGCGCGCCGATCGCCCTTGCCCCCGGATCGGCCTGCACTCAGACTTACCTGGTGGCTGGGACGTTCGATTCTGCGCCCGAGACCGAGAATTACGCCCACTATCTAGCAACCAAATTCGTCCGATTCCTTGTCCTGCAGCGCAAGTCGACGCAGCACGTGACTCCTGAGCGATTCAAATTCGTCCCGACGCTCGACATGTCCCGACGCTGGACCGACGAAGACCTCTACGAGCGCTTCGATCTCTCAGCGGATGAGTCCACCTACATCGAGGCGACGATCAAGCCGCGCTCGGTGAACCTGTCGCTGGACTCGCCGATTCCGGCAAGCCACCTGCCCGGCGGCGACAAGCACAGGGCCAAAGCCCCAGCAGCCGCGTAGGTGGGTCGGAACGCAGTGGGAACCAACCGCATCTACGCCTACACGGTTGTAGGCAGGGACGCAGAGCCGTGGGAGCGGGTTTCAGGGCAGACCCGGGAGAGCGGGACCGGCCTGATCAAGGTCGGGCAGACGACTAAACGCACGGCGCGGGAGCGAATTAAGCAGCAGCTCGGCACCGCCTACCCGAATCTCGACGGGGTCGAGATCTTGCTGGACGAGCCGGCTGCCCGCGACGATGGCAGCGAGTTCACGGACCACGAGGTCCACGCCGCGCTGGTGGGAGAGGGCATTCGGCGTCCCGAGGGTGAGTGGTTCGAGACGACCCTTGATGAGGTCAAAGCGGCGATCAACAAGGTGCGCTCGGGCGTGCCGTTCGAGCCGACGCGCACCGAGTCTTTCGAGATGCGCCCCGAGCAGAAGGAAGCCATCGAGCGGACCGCCGCCTACTTCCGCGAGCACGCTGACGACAACCACCCGTCGAAGTTCCTCTGGAACGCAAAGATGCGGTTCGGCAAGACCTTTGCCACCTACCAGCTCGCCAAGGAGATGGGCTGGGACCGCGTGCTCGTCCTCACCTACAAGCCCGCGGTCCAGGCCGCCTGGCAAGACGACCTGCTGGGCCACGTGGACTTCGCGGGCTGGCATTTCGTCGATCGCGAGACGCCGATTGCGGAGGCAGACAAGCTTCTGAGCGGACCCGACCCGGTTGTCCGATTCGCTTCCTTCCAGGACTTGAACCAGAAGTCGAATGACGGCCAGGTCAAGGACCACAATGAGTCGATCCTCGTCGTCGATTGGGACTGCATCGTGCTCGACGAGTACCACTTCGGGGCGTGGCGCGATAGCGCTCGCGAGCTTTATGACCCGGCCGACAAGGCGCTGGCCGAGGAGGAGCCCGATGGCGAGGTAACCGAAGAGGATCTCGGGTTTGACTCTGCGCACTACCTGTATCTGTCGGGCACCCCGTTTCGCGCGATCACGAACGGCGAGTTCACGGAGGACGCGACCTTCAACTGGACCTACGTGGACGAGCAGGCGGCAAAGGAGCACTGGGACGGCAGCCAAGAGCGAAACCCCTACCTCGAGCTGCCACGAATGGAGATGTACGCGTACGAGATGGCCCCAGGAGCTTCGAGCTGGGCCGAGGACGGCGAGTTCTCCGGGTTTTCGCTGTCGGAGTACTTCAAGGCGGAGCGACAGGGCGCTGGGCGGGGAAAGCCAAGACCTGGCGATTGCGTGTTTGAGGACCCCGCGCGTGTCTCTGAGTTCCTCGAGACGCTCCGCGGCAAGCTCTCAGAGCAGACGAAGGTCCAGATCGTCTCAGGGCAGAAGCCGCCCTTCCCGTATGAGAGTCCGGTGTTCACCGAGCAAATCAAGCACTCAGTCTGGTACTTGCCCGATGTCGCGTCTTGCTTTGCGATGCGCGACATGCTCGATGTGCACTCTTACTTCTCGGGCTTTGAGGTCGTGGTCGCCGCGGGATCAGCAGCGGGTCAGGGTGCCGAGGCAAAGCCGCCCGTTGAGGCGGCCATCGCCCACGCCGAGAAGGAGCACACCTCGGGTTCGATCACCCTTTCGTGCGGAAAGCTGATGACTGGAGTCACGGTCCGTGAGTGGGGCGCGATCTTGATGTTGTGCTCGCTGAAGTCACCCGAGTCCTACTTCCAGGCAGCGTTCCGGATCCAATCGCCCTATGCGATCCGCGACCCAGAGGGCGGCCTTGATGTGCGGAAGCCCACCTGCTACCTGTTCGAGTTCGACCCTAACCGAGCACTGTCGCTGCTCTCCGCGTACGGGCTGCGATTGGCAGCCCAGCAAGACGAGACGCCCGAGCAGGCGATCGGCAAGCTGATCAACTACCTGCCGATCTTCGGCTTCAAGGGCGGGGCGATGACCGAGCTGGAGGCCTCGGACGTCCTCGATTGGGCTACGGCAGGAGTCGGCGCCACGGCGCTCGCGAAGCAGTGGAACTCCCCCGTGCTCGTTCAGGTGGACGAGCGCACCCTGTCGGCCGTGTTCGACCATCCTGAGCTCGTTGAGACGCTCGCGCAGATCGAGGACTTCCGCGCCCTTGTCGACAACGCCGAGCACGTCATCACCTCGACCAAGATGCTGAAGAAGGCAAAACGCGAGCAGGGAGGGCAGCTCGACCCCAACCAGAAACGCGAGCAGTCGGAGACCGCAAAGAAGAAGAGGGAGATCCGCGAGAAGCTGCAGAAGTTCCTCGCCCGTGTCCCCGTGTTCATGTACGGGACGGACTTCCGGGAGGAGGCGCTAAAGCATGTGATCGAATCGCTGGATCCTGCACTCTTCGAGCGAGTAACTGGTCTCACGATTGAGGACTTCACGCTGCTCAGCGATCTCGGACTCTTCAATGCCGGGAACATGGACGCTGCGATCTACCAGTTTCGACGATTCGAGCGGGAAAGCCTGCGGTATGCGGAGGCTCAGCCTGCCGACCAATTGTCCGATGGCATAGGTCTTTGGGAGCGGAAAGCAGACGAGTGAGCCGACAGAGGTGGGGAAGCTCCCGGCCCGTGCCATCCGAATAGAGCCGGGATCCCAAAGATCGCTCGCCCGTTGCCGTCTGTCGCCGCGAGCCTGGCAGCGGCAGTCAGGCGCTCGAAGCTGCTGCCAGTGGTCCTCCACGTTGACGGTCGCGCCTCCCTGTCCGCTGCCGGACGGCTCAGCGACAGCCGTCAACGAGTCAGGAGGTCCACGATGGACGCTTCATTCGACTACGCCAGCCCGCTTCGGGAGCTCGTGCCCGGCCGCTTCACTCGGGTCTCGGTGCAGACCCCCGCCGGTGAGATCGAAGCGAGGTTGAGCGAGCGGGGCAATTGGGAGTTGCGGGTTCGCCGCGACCAGGAGATGAGCTGGCGCCTGGCCTGTTCCGGCGACCTCGACTGCGGCATCGTCACCGCGCAGCCGGTCGCCGCCACTCAGGAGGAGGTCATCAACCTCGGAGCGCTGATGGTCGACCCGGCAGGTCGGAGGGCGACCGTCAAGGGGGGCGAGTTGCGCCTCTCCCGCAAGGAGTTCGCGCTGCTACTCGTCCTGGCCGCGCAGCCCGATCGTGTCTTTTCGAAGGAGGAGTTGCTCGCAACGGTTTGGGGACACACCGGCCTGACCCAGACCAGGACCCTCGACAGTCATGCAAGCAGGCTGCGGAACCGGCTGCGGGAGGCGGGTGCCCGCGGCCTCGTCGTCAACACGCGCGGGGTCGGCTACAGGCTCAGGGACCGGCCGGACCTCGCGGCCCTCCCGGCGCTGGGTCCCGCGAGCAAGGTCGCCTAGCGTCACCTGGCTCGTTGCCGGGAGTCGTCTGAGCCTGGCAGCGGCCGGCGGTACGTCAAGGCCCGCTTCGCGGACCTCGCTGCGCGCCCTTCGGGTGACGTGCCGCCTCATCCGCTGCCGGACGGCTCACGACTCCCATCAACGAGCCAAGGAGGTGCGCGATGAGCGCCACGGCAATCCAGACCAGTCCCGCACAGCTCAGCGTGATCGGCCGCTACACCGTCTCCGAGGAGGCGCGCGTCTTGGTCGGTCGACGTATCGAGGGCAAGGTCTTCGTCTACGACTACCCGCGCGACGGCCAAGGTCGTCGCTACTTCGTCGAGTCGGGATTCGAGTCGAAGGCGGAACTGGCGGTGCTGCTCGCCGACTACCGCCGAGAGGCGAAGCGGCTAGGCACCTGCCCGATGAGCCACGACGCGATCGAGAGGGCTTTCGAGCTGGGCACCCTCGCTTAGCCGGCACCCCGCATGGTCGCACGCTTCGCGTGCGGGGGCGGGGGCACCGGCTCCCGCATCGGGCGGGGGCAAGGACAAAGGAGCACTCCCATGACTGACCTAGCAACCCCTCTGCTCGAGGTCGACAAGATCGAGGTGGTCGAGGGCTTCAACCCCCGCACCCACATGGACCCCGACGCCCTCGCTCGCCTCGCCGGCAGCCTCGGCAAGACCGACGTGGTGCAGCCGCTCACCGTTCGGCCCATCGACGGCGGCAAGTTCGCCGTGATCGCCGGGCACCGGCGTCTGAGGGCGGCGGAAATGGCGGGCATCGAGAAGGTGCCGGTCCACGTCCGCGACGGTGGCGACGCCCTCACGGCGGCGCTGGTGGAGAACCACCACCGCGAGGACCTCGACCCGATCGACACCGCCCGCGGCCTGCAAGCCCTGGCCGAGGAACTGAACCTGACCACCCACAAACGGATCGCCGAGGAGCTCGAAGTCTCCGATAGCTGGGTCAGCCAGCACCTCCGGCTGCTGAAGCTCCCCGAGGCGGTTCAGACCTACATCGCCGAAGGCCACGTCCCGGCGGAGGCCGAGCGCGACCTGCGCGGGATCGCCGAGGTCTCGCCGAGGATCGCGGAGTGCATCTGCGAGCTGGCGAAGCGCCGCAAGGTCAAGAGCCGCGAGTTCGTCGTCAACTTCGGCGAGCTGTTCGAGGCCGTCGCCCAGGCGCGCTTCGAGGACAAGCCGACGATGATCGACCCCGGCGCCGTTCGCCTCAGCGACGTCATCGCCGACGCCAAGAAGCGCCGTGAGCTCGGCGACCGTCATCTGGCGGATGAGGGCGTGGACGTGGGCGTTGATGTACTGCGGCGAGTCGGCGTGGGATCGCCGGCGCCCGGC
>DAIRWC010000001.1:0-41349 GCA_036802505.1 Solirubrobacterales bacterium | reverse complement strand
GCGCAGCGTCAGCGCGTCCTTCGGATCGAATCCCGGATCGACGCGCCGCAGGGCGCCACCTACGCCGAGCGGATCGACCGGCTCTACCGCGAACTCCGCGGGCAGATCGCTGACGATCTCCGAGCCTGACAGCTACCCGACGATGTCGGAGCACAAGCAGGCCGAGATCGACCGGGAAATGATCGGCTTCGCCAAGGGGCAAGAGAAGCTCCGCGAGTTCATCGCCCTCTGCGGCGTCGACGCGATCGCCGACCTGGCCGACGTCCGCGACGATCGCCAGCCGCGGCCGCAGGACGTCGGAGGGCTGCGCGTATGGATGCGGTAGAGCCGCATTGGGCCGACGTGCTCGGCGGTCTGTGCTGGCTGATCGTCGTGCTCGAGATCGACCTCCTCTTCTAGGTCGGCGTCGTCCGCGGTGTCGAGGCGATCACGTGAATCGCTGGGGCTGGCTCTTCGACGTCGAGGTCTGGATGATGCGCAACGACCGCGTCACCGCCCTTCCCTGGCGCCTCGCCCGCAAGCCCGTCTCGGCGCTCACCCGCCGCCTCGAGCGCAGGGGGAGGATGCTGTGAGGTGGGTATTGATCTACGGGGTCGTCCTCGGCGGCTCCGTCGTCTACATCGTCCACCTATTCGCGGAGGTCTTGCTGTGAGCAACCACCCCGAAGACTGCCCCTGCGTCAACTGCAACCCGACCCCCTGCAAAGATTGCGGGATGGCCTCGCCGGGCGGCACCCACTTGAACGAGCGCGGGATCTGCCGCCACAGCCGGGCTTGCACCGGGCGGCAGATGCTCAACGCCGGGGAGCCTGTCGAGGCGGCCGCGGCACACGCTCAGGGCCTCGACCGCGATGCCGGCGGCGTCTCCTCCCAGCTCGTCGACGAGTGGCCCTTCGACGACGACCCGCCCGACCCCCTGTAGCCCGATGGCATTCGGCCCCCTCAAACGCGGTCCCCAGACCGACGACCCGATCGACCGCCAGTTCAAGATCCGCGTCCGCGAGTCAGACCTCGAGACGATCGAGCGCATGGCCCGCGACGGCGTCACCTTGCCCGAGCGGAAGATCCCGCCGGGCTCGACCAAATCCGAGCTCACCCGGATCGCCCTCGGCCTCGACGATCCGCCGGCCACCACCCCCGGCGCCAACGCTCTCGACGAGCTGACCAGGAGGGTGCGCAAAACCTGAATCGAAAGGAGGGTGGATGCCGAAGCGCGATTACACGTCCAAAGAGATCGACCTCGCGCTCGCGGCCTTCGCCCTCGAAGGTGGCCGCCAGAAGCCGACCGAGAAGCTCCTCCGGTCGGCCGAGATCAAAGTCCCGTTTGGCACCCTGCGCGGCTGGGCCTACGACACCCACGCCGACCGCTACCAGCAGATCTCCCTTGAAGTCGAGCAGCAGGTTCGCATCCGCATGGCCGACGACTACCACCGGCTCGCCCGGACGTCGACCGAGCTCTCCGAGGACATCCTGCGCCGCATCCGCGAGACGCTCGCTCGCAAGGATGCCGAGTTCGCCGAGGCCAACGAGAAGCTCGCCGACGCCGAGCGCCGCCTCGCCGAGATCAACACCCTGATCGACCTCGACCAGCGCGAGCTCGCCGCGACGATCGAGCTGCCCGACGTCGACTCCCTGATCGAGGAGATCCTCACCAACCCCGGCGACCTCGAGCTCGATCCGATGGTGGTCGCCAAGTTGAACGGGGCCTACAAGCGCCGCGGTGAGATCGTCGCCGAGATCAAGGCCGCCTGGGTCCGCCGGGATGCCGCCGAAGTCGGCTTCAAAGAACTGGCGAAGCTGCTCCACGAGTCCGCCGTCATGGGCGGCGTCTCCACCGAAAAGCTCCAACTGCTCACCGGCCAGGCGACCGACCGCGTCGAGCACAGCTTCCCCGAGTTGCAGCGCGCGCTCGAGGCGAAGGGCATCCGGCTCGCGGTCGGCCAGGGCGCCCCTCGAGCAGCGTTGCCGGCGGCGCCCCCGGTGATCGACCTGCCCTCCAAGGCTGCCGATGGTTGAGCTCGCGGCGGGGCTCGAGCTCGAAGTCGACGACCCGGCGCTGCTCGAGGACCCCGAGGTTCTAGAGCTGCTCTCCAAGGCCAACGAGTCGATCGAGGAAAACCCCCTCTACCGCTACGTCCCCCACGAGCGGCAACTGATCTTCCACCAGCACCGGGTGAAGACCAAGGCTTTCGTCGGCGGCAACCGCTCCGGCAAGTCCACGGCCACCGTGATCGACTGCCTGATCCAAGCCATCGACGTCGATCAGATCCCCGACTCCCTCAAGCCCTACCGGCTCTGGCCGAAGGGGACGAAGTTCAAGTGCCGCTTCATTACCCCCGACTACGGCAAGCCCTTCCAATCGCTCGTCGAGGCGATCCAGATGTGGGTGCCGCCGTCGCAGTTGAAGGGCGGGTCCTGGGAGACGGCCTACAAGGACAAGGACCACATCCTCGCCTTCGCCAACGGGTCGGTCTTCGACTTTATGACCACCGAACAGCCGAGCTCCAAGCACGGCGGCTCGGCGCGTCACCGCATCGTCTGGGACGAGGAGCCGCCCGACACCGAAGAGGGCGAACGCATCTACACCCAGGCCCGTATGCGGATCGCCGACTACCACGGCGACATGCTCTGGGGCTTCACCCCGATCTCCGAACGGCTCGGCTGGGTCTTCGACGAGATCTACGAGCAGGCGGTCGAAGACGGCGAGGAGCTCGGCGACCGGGCCTGGCTCAATGAGGAGGCCGGGCTGCTCTTGGTGCAGGCTTCGATCTACGAGAACCCGCATCTCTCCGAGGAAGGCCGCGAAGACGCGATCGCCGGCATCCGCGCCGACCAGCGCGACGCGGTCGTGGAGGGCACCTTCACCAACGCGAAAGGCTTGGTCTACGAGACGTTTGAGCCCGCGGTCGGTGGCCTGCACGTGGTGCCCGAGGAGTGGATCGACAAGGATCTCGTCGGCGGCCTCGAACACCTCGACACGATCGACCCCGGCCAGGTCGAGACGGCGATCCTCTTCACCGGCATCGACAAGCACGGCCGCGTCGTCGTCTACGACGAACTCACCCTGTCGGGCCGCTCTGCCGTCCCCGAAGCGGCCGCGGAACGGATCAACAACACCCGCGAGGGGTGGGGCCTGGCGCCGGTCTGCAAGTACAACATCATCGACCCGGCCGCCCGCTCGAGGGACCTGGGCTCCGGGGAGCGCGTCGGCGAGCAATGGATCGCCGCCGGCATCCCTGTGATCTACGGCAAGAACGATCTCGAGGCCGGCTGCATGGAGATCGAACGTCGCTTCAACCACACCATCGACGACGGCGAGGGCGGCCGCAAAGCCTTCCCGCTGATCGTGATCTCCTCCAAGTGCGTCGGCCTGATCCGGCAGCTTCGGAAATACCGCAAGAAGCCCAAGGAGGACGGCAGCTTCGGGGTGGTCAAGAAAGACGACCACAAGCCCGATGCGCTCCGCTACGTCTGCATGGAGCGTCGCGTCCCCGTCAAGCGCAAACGGAAAAGCGCCCGGCAGCAAGGCTGGGTGCCCGGCACCGCCCCGCCCTACAAACCCAGCAATCGCCGACGCGGCACCGTGCTCGGCAAGTTCACCTGAAAGGAACCCCTTGGACCCGAAACTCCTCACCCTGCCCGCTCACAACTCCAAGCCGCCGCACACGTGCGTCGTCACCGGCCGCCGCGATGGCGAGGTCGTCGACTTCGGCAAAGACTTCGACGGCGTCGACCCGCACATCTATATCCGCCGCGAGACGGTCGAAGTCGCGGCCGAGAAGTGCGGGATGGTGCGCCAGGCCGAGGTCGACGAGATCAAGGCCGAGCTCGAGGAGGCCAACGCGGAGGCCGGTCGCCTGCGGGCGATCGTCGCCGGCAAGGAAGGGCTGTCCGTCGCCGAAGACAGACTCCGCGAGGCGCTCGGTCCTGCAACCACCCCGGAGGGAAGCTGATGAACAACACCCTGCTCAAGTCCGAAGGACGCTCCGCGACGACGTCGAGCGAGGATCAGAACACTCCCGCCGGCCAGCGCGGGGTGCTAATCATCCTCGACGTCACCGACGTTCCGGCCGGCAAAGCCGCAGCCGAAGCCGCCAAACTGGCGGCCGAAGAAGCGGTCGCGGCGGCCGAAGAAGGCGCCCCGAAAGAAGCGGCCGAAGCGGAACTCGTCGAAGCCGAAGAAGCGCTCGCGGCTGCCGAAGCCGAGGAAGCCGGCACCCTCGCTCTCTCGCTCGAGCTGCGCGACCCGGCCTCGGGGAAGCACGTCCCGCTGACCGCCTTCGCCGTCACCAAAAAAGCGAGTGAACTCGGGGCCGGCACCACCCTCGCCTACACGATCTACCCCGGCGCCGCCGAGACGGCCGCGGTCGGCAGTCACGAAGTAATGGCCCTCGCCCTGCCCGGCAAGTGGCGCGTCAAGGTGACGCACTCGGCCGGCGGCAAATGGGCCTACACGGTCGGGGCCTCGAAGCTCCAATGATCGAGATCCTCCTAGCCACCCTCGGCCTCCTCGCGCTTCTCCTCTACGGGGAGTGGCGATCGAGGCGCGATCGCCACGAGGCGGCCACCGAGCTTGCCCGCAGCCGGGCTGAGACGGCCGCTGCGCGCTCGGAGCTCGCGGAGGAGAGGGAGAGGGCGGCCAGGGAGCGCAGGGAGCTCTACCAGCGCATTCAGGCCCCGGAGATCGCCGTGGCCGACGCTGCCCTCGAGGCGCGACGCGAGAGGCCCTACGTGCCGCGCAAACCGATCGGCGCCGACGACGACGCCGCCTTCGCTGCCCGTAGCGAGCGCAGGAAGGCCGAGCGCGCGGACGAGGAGGTAGACGGTGGCTGAGGTCGCCGAGGCGCCGCAGAAAGAGGTCAACGGGAAAGAGAGCGTTCCCACCGAGGTCGAGGCCCGCCTCAAGCGCGGCCGCACCGGGCTCGAGGAAGTCGTCGCCCGTCGCCAGCTCGGCATCCGCTTCGCCAACGGCAACCACTTCTCCGAGCTCAACGAGGACGGCACCAAAGTCGTCGACGTCTCGACGGCGGTGGCATCGCAGGGCGGCGAAAAGCCCGACCACCGGGTGCGCCGCAGCAACGACATCATCTCGCCGATGCTCAAGCGGAAGATCTCCTCCGCGACGCAGCGAGATCCCGAATGGGAGTCGACGGCGGTGACGTCAGATCCCGAGGACTACGCCGCCTCGAGGATCGCCATGCGGCTCGCCGCCGCCGGCTACGAACTGTGGGGCTTCCCCAACGCCGAGGCGAAGGCCCTGTGGTGGGCGATGGTGACGGAGGAAACCTTCGGCCGCGCCGTTTGGAACGGCAACGTCGGCCCCTACATCGACGTCTCCCAGCATCCCGAAGCCGACAAGGTCGAAATGGTCGACGACGGCCAGGGCGGCCAGCGCGAACACCGCCCCTACGAGGGCCAGGCCGACCCCGAAGCTCCGGTGTGGCGCGGCCGCGGCGAGATCGAGGTCGTGATCTATTCCGGGCTCGAGGTTCTCTGGGAGCCCGGCGTCGACTTCGAGAAGAGCCGGTGGTACGCCGTCGAGCACGCGCGCTCGATCGAGGAGATCGAAGACGAGCCCGGCTTCCTCAAGGTCCCCAACGGCAAGCTCCAACCCGACGCCGCGACCGCCTCGGCCCGCTCGACGGCCAAGGAGAAGAAGGGCGCCAAGCTCTGCATCGTCACCGAATACTTCGAGCGCCCCTGCCCCAAGCATCCGAAAGGCCGCTGGGGCACCTACGCCGGGGGCCGCAAGATCTTCGTCGACGAGGACTACCCGATGGTCAACGGCCAAGGCGAGGTCGTCGACATCCCTTGCCTGCGCCGCCTCACCTACGACGTCGACGGCGCCAGCGATCGCGCCCGCGGGCTCGTGCAGAAGATCATCGACGTCGTCCGCAGCTACGACCAGGCGATCAACAAGCAGTCGGAGTACAGCCAGATCGGCCTTGTCGCGCAGATCCTCGCCGCCGAGGGGGTGCTGCTCACCGACCCGACCGACGAGCCCGGCCTCGTGCTCGAGTACGACCGCACCCTCGCCAACGGGGAAAAGCCCGAATGGCGCGAAAACATCCAGTTCCCCTCCGAGCTCTTCGAGATGGAAGAACGCGCCAAGCAGCGCTTCGTCGACATCTCCTTCGATCAGGACATCCCGCCGCAGGTCGAATCGGGGACGGCGATCAGCTCGGTCGTCGAACTCTCCCGCGTCGCCTGGCAGAAGTTCGTCGACGACTTCGACCGCTTCCGCTCGGGCCTGATGTCTGACTGCCTCGTGATCGCCCAGCGCAAGTACGGCGCCGACCGGATCTTGAAGTTCCGGGGCACGACGGGCTGGGAACCCGTAGGCGACTTCACCGGGGCCGACATCCGCGACCAAACCGACGTCGCCGTGAAGCAGTCGGCCGCCAACACCCAGACCCGGCCGCAGATCGAACAGCGGATCATGCAGCTCGTGCAGACCTTCCCCGGCGTCTTCCCGCCGGAGGTCGTGATCGAGGCCCTCAACTCGGCGCACCCCGAGAAACTGATCCAGGGCTACGAAGAGGACATCGGCCGCGCCCACCGCGTGATCGAGCAGCTCCGCGACGGCACCTTCTGGAACCAGCCGCTTCGGCCGGCGCTCCCCGGCGAGGAAGTGCTCGAGGAAGTCGGCGGCCGCCCGATGGTGCCGGGTTGGCTGCCGCGCCCCTTCGACTCCCTGCCGATCCTCAAATCCTCGATCGAGGAATGGATGAAGACCGACGATTGGGATCGCGCGCCGCGGCAGACGAAGGACGCCTCGCTCTTCTTCTACCAAAAGCTGATCGACCTCGAAACGGCCGCCCAGCAGCGCGAAGCCGAAGTGCAGAATCAGGTCGCCGAAGAACAGGGCCAGATCAACGCGGGCAAGGAACCCGAACCGAAGCCCTCGCCTTCCCTCCCCGGCGGCGGCCCGGCCCCCGGCGGCACCCAGCCAGGCGAAGAAGGCCCTGGCCCCACTCCGAGCGAATGAGTCGGCGTAGGGCCCGCGCGACTGCTTCCTGCAGGCGCGACGAGATCCCGACGCGACGGAAAAGACGTCGCAGCTCGATCGAGCGGTCGCACCTGGCCGGCGCGACGCGACAGAAACTTACCCGGAACAAGGGGATCGGCAGATCCCCCTCCGATCAAAACAGTGGACAAGCGCTCCCGAGCGCCCCACACACACCAAAGGAGTCAATCCGATGAAGGATCAGCCCTCCGGCACCGACCGGAACAAGGCATCCAACACCCTCCCGATGCTCGACGAGGTCCTTGCGATCGCGCCGAGTCTCGAAGCCAACTGGCCGGCAGAAGCCGCGGCCACTCCACCGGGGACGCTCGTATGTCGAGCCGAACCAGGGGTGCCCCCGGCAGCAGTCGAGCCCGGTGGTGAGGGGGAGCCCGGCGGCGGTGCTGAGCCCGGTTCCGAGGAGGAGTTCATTGGCTCCTTCGACCTCGACAGCGTCGACCCGGCGGCCCGCCCCGCGGTGGAAGCCTTGCAGAAAGACTGGCAAGGCCAATACACCCAGCGGCGACAAGCTGACCGGCAAGAGGTAACCGAGGCCAGGCGTGAAGCCGAACAGTCGCAGGCTCTGATTGAGGGCCTGCGCGACCCCGCGACCATGCCCCACTACCTGCAACTCATGGGGATCGACTTGTCGAACCCGCAGACGCTCGAGCTCCTCGGAGTTCAGGCGCCTGCGCGGGGAGGCGAGGAGATCGACGATGAGCTGCGTCAGTTGCTCGAAGATGGCGACGAGAACGAGCTTGAGGCTCGCCTCGCCGCGATCGAGGGAGAGCGGCAGACGGAGGCGCAGCAGAGGGAGGCCGACGAAGTCGAGCAGGCGCTCGACGACTTGGCCGACACCGAACTCGAGAAAATCGAGGGCGAGTGGGGCCGTGAGCTGGACGACTACGAGGACGCGATCATCCGCCAGCGAGCGGAGGCGACCCCGGGGCCGGACGGCTTGCCCGACTATGAGAGCGCAGCGACGCTTCTCAAGAGCTGGCTGGCATCCCGCGAGCAATCGTGGGCTGAGCAGCGCTCGCAGCCGGGACGTGGGGCACCGGGTGGTAGGCCCGGCGGCAAGGCGCTCGACGTCAACAAGCCGGAGGAGAGGGCAGAGATCGGCCTCGCAGCGGCCGAAGCAGCACTCGCCTCCCAAAACGACTAGGAGCTCTGATGCAGAACGCCACGGCCTTTAGGGCCGTAATGAAGGACACGTTCCTGTCGGACTCGATCGAGAACTCGGTCTTCGTCGGAAGCCCGCTGCTCGATCAGTTCGTCAAACTCACCCCCGAGGGTGAAAACGGTGACACTTGCCGCGTCGCCGTCCGTACCGGACTCTCGGGTGGCTACTCGGCGGTGCCCCGCAACGGTTCTTCGGAACTGAACGAAGGCACCAACATCGTGACCAAGCGGGCGGATTACCTCTACTCGCACAACTGGTTCGATGTCATCATCGAGTCCGCCGTGATCGACGAATCGGCCACGTCCGCCCTGGCTCTGTCCAAGGCAGTCGAGGCCGAGCGGTCGGGCGCAGTCGACGGGATCAAACGGCAGTTGCAGCGCGGGCTGTTTTCGGACGGCTCGGGCATCATCTGCTCGCTCGCCGACAGCGAAGGTGCGGTCAACACCTTCACTCTCGACACCAACGGGAAAGGCGCCCTCAAGCGGGGACACCTGTACCCCGGCCTCAAGGTCGACATCGGCACGAAAGCGGCCGAGGACGAAAAAGGCGACAAGCGGGAAATCACGGCCGTCTCCGTCAAAAACGGGACGATCACGATCTCCGGTGAAGCCTTCGACTCCGAAGAAGACGGCAAATTCTTCGTGTCGATCGCCAACGCGCGCGATGGGGAAGAATCCTTCGAGGTCGACGGGTTGCTGGCGATGCTCAGCGACTCGATCGCCTACGGAGGGATCGACCCCGCCGAAGTGCCGACCTGGGCGGCCTTCGTCGACTCGACGGCCCAGGACGTCAGCACCAGCCTCGTCTACGAGCTCGAAGACGAAGTCTTCCAGAGCTCCGGCGAGGAGCCGGATTGGTGCATCTCCTCCGCGAAGCAGATCCGCATCCTGAGTGAAGAACTCCAGGCGCAGGTCCGCTTCAACGCCGGAGACAGCTACAACACCGGCAAGCGCAACGGGCTCACCACCCCGCAGGGCACTCCGATCGAGCGTCACTTCGACTGCCCCGATCGGTGCCTGTTCATGCTGCGTAAATCGGACCTCGGTTCGATCCGCAGCAAGCAGGGTCCTCAGTGGGCGAGCTCGGAGATGATCCGCTACCAGGAGGGAACGACCCATTACCGGGGCGCGCTCTACTGGCGCCTCAACTCCGCGCTGACCCGTCGCAACACCCACGCGGTGGCGACGGCGCTCAACTAGCAGCTCGAGGGGCGCCCCATTGCCGGGGGCGCCCCTCTTCTGCGTCTACCGAACTTCTTTCACCGTCACCCACTCGACCAAAGGAGCACACAGTGAAACGCCTCCTCTTCGCGCCCTTCTACGCGCTGCTCGCCCTGGGCGCGCTGGCGATCGGCACCCGCCCCCGCAAGAACGCCCCTCCGGGCAACCTCAAGCTGGCGGTGTTGCCCGTCACCTTCCCCGACAAATACGTGCAGGACGAGCCCTTGGTCCCGTCCGATTTCGGCCTCAACCGAGTCGAGTACGGCCATGCCGTCCTGACGAGCATCGGGGAAGCCACGGCCAACATCGCCAACGTGATCTACGACCCCGACCTCGAGACGATCATCTTGGTCGACGAGACGCCGGCCGAGGTCGCCGCGGAAGGCGTGACCAAAAAAGTCAAGGCGCTGGTCTTCGCCTGGGGCAGCTAGACCGATGCCGACCACGCCCGCAGGGCTCCATGTGCCGGTCAGCCGCGAGGAGCGGATGAAGGCCATCGACGCCCACACCGAAAAGATGGAGACGGGGGAGGCCGGAGGCGAGGCCCTCGAGCGCGAGCTGCGTCAGCTCGACGACCGAATCCGGGTGGTGAAGATCGCCGAGCGGGCCGGCGAGCTCCACCCACGACAGCGCGCCCCCGGCGTGATCCCCGGCCGCTGGCACGTCAAGCTCCTCACCCACCCGAGGAACGCCTATTTCGCGCTGTGCGGCCCTGATTGGGCCTACGCGGAGCCGGACCTCTATTGGGTCGAGAAGTTCAAGGCGGCCGACCTCTGGCGCGACGGTGCGCTCGAGGAGATCCGCAAGGGCGAAGACGACGAGGAGCGCGCCCGCGCCCGCGCCGTTCTGCTCGAGGGTGAGCAGCGTCGAGATCAGATCGCCGAGGACTGGCGGGCGCTCAAGCGCATCAGGGGCGACGGTGGCGAGCTTCGCCGCACCGACCGCGGCCACGCCCCTCACGTCCCCTACGCGGGCGGGGTGAGCTTCGCCGAGGCGTCCGACTCGGGCCTTCTACTTCCTGCGGGGGCCTGAGTGAACCGAAAAGAAATACGCGAAGAGATCATCGGCCTCGGTGCCGAAAACATCGCCAACGACACCGGGGGCGAAGCGCGGATCAACCGCTGGATTCAGCAGGCGATCCGCGGGCTCTGCGACTTCAAACCGTGGCCCTTCCTCTTCGCCGAAAAAGAAGGCGCTGCCCCGCTGGCGATCGCCGACCTGGGGCACGTGATCGCCGTCTCCGACGTCACCCATCGCAACCCGCTCGACCCGGCCACCCTCAATCAGCTCCTCCTCGGCGACCCGACCCTGTCCGGCGTCGGCCAGGCCGAATGCTGGTACACCGAGAACGGGACGACGATCAAGGTCTACCCGCCCCCGAGCGGCGGTGGCAACTTCAAGGTGCGCTACCGCAAGGTGCCGGTGGCGATCGCCGACAACGAAGAACCGATCATCCCCGCCGACTACCACGATCTGATCGTCACCCGAGTCAGGGTGAAGGTCTACAAGGCGACCGACAATTGGGAGGCGGCCTCCGAAGCGTGGAAGGACTACGAAAAGGAGCGTGACGCGATGGTTCACGCCCTGATGAAGCCCAACTACGACAAGGAGCGGCGTCTGACGCGCTCAGGGCGCGGCGGGGACTACCTCTAGATGCCGACCGCCCCCAAACCGATCCCCTTCACCAACTACGGGGGGCTGATCCTGAGCAAGCCGCTCGACGACGTCGGCGCCGACAACGCGATCGACCTGCTCGACGTCGATTGGGACAACTCCCTGTCGACGCTGCGCTCGAGGCAGGGCGCGGCCGCGTTCTCGCCGGCCGACGCCGCCTCGAGCTACGACGCCCTCTTCGGCCACTCGCTCACTCGCCTGATCTCCCGCCGCGGTGCCACGATCCTCGTCCTCAACGAAGAAGGCAAAGAGGTCGCCGGCAAAACGATCGCCTCCAACGAAAAGCACCTGGCCTTCGCCAAGCTCGGGACGCCCTCGGCCTCCTACACCTACATCGCCGATCAGGAAAACACCCTCAAGCGCTACGACGGCGCTGACTTCACGAGCCCGACCGCCAAAGTCGGCGAAGTCGCGGCCGGGGCGATGCCGAAGGGCCGCTTCCTGGCGGTGTGGCCGGACGGCGGCAACCGCCTCGTCGTCGCCGGCACCACCGCGGCGGGAGGCCCCAACGGCGCCATCTCGAGCGGCTCCCACGTGTGGTTCTCTATGCCGGGCAACGGGGAGGAATACGAACCCACCGCCTACGTGCAGCTCAACCCCGGCGACGGTGAGGAAATCACCGGCTGCGTCGCCTTCGGCGGGATGATCTTCGTCTTCAAGGAGACGCGCTGCTTCATCTTCTTCGGCGTCTCCGCGGACGCTGATGGCAAACCCGTCTTCAACTTCCGGTCGGTCGAGCTCGGGACGCGGATGCGGACCCCCGGCGCCAAGCGGGCCGAGAACGTGATCGCCGGCAACGACTCGGTCTACTTCGTGGCCGACCACGGCGTGTACGCGACGACCGGCGCCGAACCCTCCCTGCTCTCCGACGACCTGGCGCCGCTCTCGGAATCGACTCCGCTACTCGGCCCGGTCCTCACCACTCTCGGCACCCGGCGCTGGGTGAACGGGGCCGGGATCGCCTACACGGGGGAAGCCCTCTACGTGGGCCTCGAAGAAGGCGGCGTCGTCGACCGGGTGATGAAGTTCGACCTGCGCTCCCAGGCTTGGACGATCTACACCGCGGCGCTCAACTGCCTGGTTGCGTGGATGGAACAGACCAACAACCGGGCGCGGATCTTCTTCTCGGGGACCGGCGCCGGCAACCGCCGCGTCTACTTCTACACCCCGGCCACCAACGCCGACGCCTCGGCCGCGGATCTCGACTGTCGCTGGCAGTCAGGGTTCTACGAACTTGAAGACGCCGACGAAAAGACCTTCGTGGGCTCGAAGCTGTGGGGCACCGGGGAAGTCACGGTGAAGGTGGCCGAGGACTACAAGGCGCTCGGCAAAGGCCAGCTCTACAAACTCGGGGCCGCCCCGGTGATCGCCCAGGATCAGCATCAGCGAGGGCAGACGGGCACCCTCTTCTCCCACCAATTCTCCGGTGCCGCGCCGTGGTCGGTGCAGCGCATGGACCGTTACCTGCGGGAGACGCGGGTAGCGGAGACGCAGAAGGCGAGGTCGTAGATGGCGACGATTGCAAAGTGGTTCGGTCAGGCGGTCCTCGGCCAGTTCGGGGCGACGGCTGCGCGGCGAGTCGATTGGGCGAACGACACGATCAAGGTCGCCCTGGTCGAAGCTGCCTACGTCCCCGATCAGGACGTACACGACTTCTGGGACGACGTCAGCGCCAACGAGATCGCGGGCGGTGGCGGCACCAACTACACGGCCGGCGGCAAGGAACTCAACGAAAAGGCCGTCTCCTACGATGCCGCCAGCAACACCGCCAGGCTCAAAGCGAAAACGGTGGAATGGAAAGAAGTCACCGCCGAATACCGCTACGCGGTGATCTACAAGGACACCGGAGTCGCGGGGACCTCCCCGGTCCTGCAATACCTCGACGCGGGCGCCACGCAGAAAATTGCGTCGGGCACCGTGAAGATCGAATGGGACCCGACTGACGGCACCGCGCGCCTGGTAGTCGCGTAGGGAGACACCCCGGTGACGATCGCCGAAGCCCTCGCCAAACTCGGGATCACCGACACTTTCAACCGCACCGAAGACCCGCTCGCGGGGGAATGGAAACTCCTCAAACCGGGTGCCACCACCGGCAAGACCGCGGCCGGGGAAACCGAGGGGTTCACTGCCAAGTCCCTGTTCACCGCTGGCGAGGACGACGCCTATTGGAGTAAAGCCACCTTCGCGGGCAACGTGGCGGCGTTGCTGCGGATCACGAAGATCCCGACGACGAGCGGACGTCAGATCGGGCTCTGGGCCTGCCGCAGCGAAGTCACCCCGGAAACGACGCAGTCGGGCTACCGCCTCCGTGCCGAATGGCTGAGCGGCAAAAAAATCAAGTTCGTCCTCGAGAAGTGGGTTGCCGGGGTGATGAGCGAACTGAAAAAAGTCGAAACGGAAACCTACGGTGTGGGCTCGCGGATCGCGATCGTCGTCAGTGGGGGCAAGGTCTACTTCTTCGCCAGCAAAGAAAAAGAATCCGCCTTTGAACAGGTGCTCGAAGCCGAAGACGGGACCTACACCGAAGGCTACTCGGGGGTCTGGGGCAAGGGGGTTGGCGAATTCAAAGGGATCAACTTCGCCACCGGCAATCTCGAACTCGAAGAAGAAGCCGGCATCCACAAACCCAACTCGGCCACCGTCAACGTCTCGGTGCCGACGCCGGAAATCTCCGCGGCGATCGTGTCCAGCTCGGCCACCGTCAACGCGAGCGTCCCCAGCGTCGAACTCGCCAGCGGCCCCGCGACCTCACCCACCAACGATCAGCGGCACGGCCTCCCGCTGCCCTTCCCCTCGGTCCTGGCGAACCCTGGCCGCCTCGGGCCTCCCCGCTTCAACGCCTCCGACCGTAAGACGCTGAGGATCAAGCGCTGATGCCCGGCATCGAAGATCTCGTCGCGGGAATGGACGAAGAGGGCCTCCGGCGGGTCCTCGGCGAGCTGCTCTCCTCCAACGCGGCGACGCAAGCCAACTTCGACGAGATCCGCCAGCAGTTCCCGATCTCGGCCGATCAGATCGCCAATGACATCCCCACCTGGCAGGAACTCGAAGAAGGCGGCCTCGAACCCCCGAGCCCCGAAGAAGGCGAAGGTGAATCCTTCCAAGAACAGCTCGGGATCGAAGGCTTCGCCGACCTCGCTTGGGTCGAAGTCTCGGCCGCGGGGGCGATCCTTCGCGGCGGTTCGGGGCTGACGATCGAACATCCTTCGACCGGGATCTACAAGATCTGGCTCCAAGGCTCCAACATCTTCAAATACCCCGGCTCGATCGAGTCCTGTAACCCCTCGACGGCGGGAACGCAGGCAGTTAACTCCAACGTCAACCTGATAACTAGTGGAGGAGGCGTCAAAGGCTGGGAAATCGTGTTGGTAAAAGACGTCGCCGGCACTACCTACGTCGACTCGAACTTCCACTTCTTCGCTGCCAACCTCGGCGCCGAATAACGAAAGGACACACTCAGATGGCACAGGCACTTGGCAACTCTCGAGCTCGAGGTCGCGGCGGTCGCGGCCGCGGTGGTCTTCCTCCCGGCGCGTCGACGCTGCCCCTGCGGGTCAAGCCGGGGCAGTCGCCTCTCGGCCGCAACGGCGCCGGCAACGGCGGCACCCCCGCTCCCGGCGGTGGTCGGCCCAACCCGCCCGGCACCGGGATGATGAACCCGCCCGGCCAGGACGGCGGCCGCCCGCAGCGCGGGGTCGGCGCTCGAGGCAAGGGTCAGGGCGCCGCCAACGGCAAAGGCGTCGGCGTCGGTGGCGCGGCTCTGCCCGGTCCTGGCGGCCGTCAGCTCGCCGCTCGCGTCTCCTCCGGGGCGATCACCCAGGAGCAGGCCGATCAGACGATGAAACAGCGGCAGACGCTCGCCAAGGCCCTCGGGCCGAACTGGCGGGACAAGCTGCAAGTCGGCGGCAGCTCCTTCGCCAAGGTCAACAAGGGGCTCAAGGCCAACCCCGGCAACGCGAAACTGGCGGCGATCCGCAAGAAGCTCGTCGCCAACCGCGCCACGGTGCTCGCGGCTGCCCGCACCAAGGGCAAGGGCGACGGCAGCGAAGCCGAACCGGCCTCGGGCAAGAAGAAGAAGCAGGCCGGGGCGGGGGTCGAATAGATGGCCCGCGGTCGCAACTACGTCGCCAATGCGAACCGCCGCCTCGCAGCGGCGAAAGCTCGGCAGCGCGGTCGCGGCCGTGTCGCTGTCGGTGGTCGCGGTGGTGGCGGCCGCGGCAAATCCGGCCTCGGCCCTGCGGCGCCGATGCCCTGGGACTCGACGGCGCAGCGGGAATCGGGCGAACTCGGCAACGAAGCTGCCGACACCCGCGCCTCCCTGGCCGCCGGCTACGCGAAGGCGCAGAGCGAACTCGGCTTCGGCTCCGGGGCCTCCAATCCCTACAGCCGCTCGGCCGAAAACAAAACGCAGCTCGACAGCAACCAGCGGGGGATCACCAACACCGCCGGCAACCAGCTCTACGCGGGCTCGACGATCAACAAGCAGTCGGGCGCGCGGAGCTCCTACGACAAGAATCAGAAAGCGCTCGAGGACAGCTACGCCGAAGCGCAGTCGGCCTACACCCGCGGGGTGGCGAAGACGGGCCGGGATGAATCGCTCGGCCAGAACGCGATCCGCGAAGGTGCGATCGGTCGCGCCGCCGCCTCCGAACCGGAACCGCTCGGCGTCGGTGCCGGCGGCGGGCGACGCAAAGGTGTCGTGCGCGGCCGCGGGCGAGTCGGTGGCCCCGGTGCTGACGGTCGAAACGTCCGTCGCCCCGGTCAGGCTCGCCAGAACAATGCACAAGCTCGAGCGATCAACGCCCGCGTGAACTCGCGCAGGGGAAGGGGGAGGGTCTAGATGGCTCGACGTCGAGGACGAGGTCGGATCGGTAACGGCGGGTCGCACGTCCACGGTGGCGGCGCGGCCCCTGCCGGTGGTGGTGGTCGCTCTCGAGGCCGTGGTCGCGGCAAGGGCGGCGGCAACAGCGTCGGCAAGTTCCTTGCTCCCCACACCGGGCGCCAGGCGGGCGCGATCGCCAACTCCGAGGCGGGGACCGAATACAACCCCGGCATCCGCGAAACGCGGGAGCAGGTCAAGGGGAGCCGCAAGCGCGAAGCCGATCTCGGCTCGTGGTATGCGCAGCTCGCCTCCGACTACCAGGGCGCCCAGAGCCAGGGCGCCGCGGCGTTGCAGTCGGTCGAGGACACGACGACGAAGCAGCAGCAGGAAGCCGGAGCCCGCAGCTCGGCCGATCAGGCTGCGCTCGGCGCTTCTGATGAAGCCTTCGCCAACCTCGTCGGCGGCCCCAAGGACACCGCAGGGCTCGCCAAGATCGCCCAGGCCGGCCAGGCAGCGGCCGCGGCTCGAGTCGACGAAGCCAAGCTCCCGATCTCCGAGCAAGCCAACTTCGTTGCCCGCACCGGCTCCGACAAGTCGGCGGCCCGGATGCAGGGGATTGAGCAGCGCCGCTCCGAGCAGCGACGTCGCGACAAGCTCAAGGCCGACCTCCTCGCCCAGCGCAAGGAAAAGGGTCAGGCCCGCGTCTCCAACAAGGAGAAAATCCGCGAATCCGACCGCAGCTACTCGAACGATCAGAAACAGCTCCGGCTCCAAAAGCAGGAAGCTCGAGCGGCCGAACAGCAGGCCGCCGCCGACCAGGCGCTTGCTCAGATCGAAGCTGCCCGCCAGGCGCGGGAAGGTGCGACCTCCAACCGCCAAGAGCAGGAACGGATCGGGATCTCTGCCAAGAACGCGGCGACGTCGGCCCGCTCCCAGCGCGCCACCGCCAAGCACTACAAACAGAGCGGCAAAGACGGCGGCCTGTCGCCGGGCGAGAAGAACACCAACAAGAAGGAACGGCAGAACGCTTCGTCGCTCGTCCACTCGGCGATCACGCAGGCCGGGCCTCCGAAGACGCCGGCCGAGGCTGCCGAACTCGAACGGCTCGCCGTCGAAGCCGGTGGCGCCCCTCGAGAGGTCCACCGTGCGGTGCAGAACCTCCTCAACCGGGCGAAGTCGAAGAAGCGCCGCGGCTACAACGGGCGCGTCAAGCGCGGCGAAGTCGCCGGACCCCCCGCGCCTGGGAGGTAGTCCGTGGGCTGGGGCGACCTCCCCGATCTGACTCCGGGGCCGAAGAAGACGAAGAAGAAGCGCGGCCGCGGTCGCGTCTCGCCCACCGGCCCCTACCGGGCCGAGTCGGGCAACAAGAAGATCCGCTCGAAGGCGAGCTCGGCCGAACGCCGCAAGTTCTCCCACGGATCGACCCCTACCGCTACCCGAGCTCGCAGGCTCGAGCGGAAGGACCGCCGCGACGCGGCACAGGCGAAACGCGATGCCGCGAAAGCGACCACCGCCGTCACCAAGGCGAAGGCGTCACGCCCAATCGAGACTCTCCGCAAGGCCGAAGCCAAGCTCAAGCGGAGCGAGGACCCGAAACTCCGCGAGGCGACGCGGAGGCTTCGCCATGCCCTCGCCTCCGAGGCCACCTTCAAGGCGGGCAGGAAGACGCCCGAAGGGACGTCGATCAAAGCCAACAAGCCCGACAGGGCGCTCAAAGACGTCGCGCCGCGGGCCTACAAGAAAGCTCACCGACTCGCCTCCCCCGGCGGTCACGGCTCCTCTCGAGGGCTCGGCGAACCCGAAGACCTGACCACGGCGATCACCCTCGCCGCACCTGGCGGTGGGCTGGCCGGTCGTGCCGTCGCCAAGGGCCTCGAGGCGGGTGGCGAGCGGGTCGCCGCAGCGCTCGGCAAGAGGGCGGCCGAGAAGGTCGCCTCCGAGGCCGAGCAGACGGCGGCGGGCGCCGCGGGCAAGGGTGCCGCCGAGCGTCTCCGCGTCCGCGCGGGCGATCACGTCAAGGCCCGCACCGAGCGGGTGAAGACGGCACCGCGGCGCGCAGCTCGTCGGGCCCGCGAGACGCCTCGACGGGTCCGCGAGGCTCCGGCTCGGGCTCGTCGGGCGGCCACCACGAAGGCAGGACGTCGCGCGGCCGCGAAACGGGCGGCGCGCTCGAGCGTCCGTCACCCGATTCGCTCCGGTGCCGCCGGCCTGGCGGTGCTGCCGGTCAAACCCGAAGGCGGCGGCGTCCTCCCCGGCGATCCGCTCAACCGCCTCTCTGCCTTCGGCAAGGGCGAGCTCGCGGCCGCCATCGGCCATCCCGGCAAGTACGCGGAGACGACCGCTCACGCCGGGCTCGGCGCGCTGGCCTATCCGCTCGTCCTCGGCGGCGCCGGGGTCGAGTCGATCAAGAAGGGCTCACCCGAGCCGCTGATCGAACAGGGCGAGAGGGCGATCGCGGGGACGAAGAAAATGGTCAGCGACCTGGCCTCCGGCGATCCCAAGCGGGTCGAGCGCAACGCGCTACAGGAAAGCGGCGCTGTGCCCTTCATCCCGGTCCCTGCGGTCCTGCGGCGGCTGAAAGGCACCAAGGCTTACGAGGACGCACGTGCGGCCGCGAGGGCGGCTGTGGAGGGCAAGCGGGCACCGAAGCGCGAGACGGCGATCGCGGCCGACAGGAAGGCGCAGGAGACGGGCGACTACCGCTCCCGCAAATCGCAGCGCAAGATCAAGCGCTCGGCCCCGGTGCCCGACACGGCGCGGCCCGGCGAGCACTACGTCAACCGCACCCTCGGCCGGGGGATCGAGAAACAGCGCTCGAGGCATCGCATCGCCCGCGAGTTCGCCCGGATCACCCACGAGGAAAGCCAGGCCCGCAAAGCGGTCGAAGAGGTCGCCAAGCCCCTGCGGAAATCGAAGAAGACGACGCAGAAGGACGTCGCCGACGTCGGCACCGCGCTCCGCATCGTCGGCCGCTACGGGCTGCCCCACAACGAGGCGAAGGGGATGGCCTTCGTCGAGCGTCTGCACCGCGGCTGGGAAAAAGGCGAGGCGGGGAAGGCCCCCGGCGGCGTCGCGCTCGATCGACACGCGACGGCCTACATCATCAGCCACCCCGAGATCTTCCGTAACCCGAAGTTCTGGGAGTCGGTCGTGCGGCTCGACAAGCTCCAAAAGGAGGTCGCGACGTCGCCGCGGCATCAGTTCATGGCGCAGCTCGATCAGCTCGTCAACCCGATCCGCGAAGAGGCGGGCAAGCACCCCTTCCTCAAACCCGAGGAGATGGTCACGCCCGAGGCGTTGAAGCTGCTCCCCAAACGCGAGGCCGGCGGCTTGCTGCCCTCCCAGGTCAAGGAGTTGCAGGCGCTCAAGGAGCTCGAACGTCGCGGCCAGATCCCGCAGGGCTCGGCGCCGAAGGGCGGCCACCTGGCCGTTGCCGCCCGGCCGAAGCCGCTGGGCGAATGGTCGCGCTCGCAGGCGTTCGACTACCTCAAACAGCTCAAGAAGAGCCGCGACGGCAAAGACCAGGCCCGAGCCGCGCAGTTGCAGAACGCGCTCGAAGATGCCGGCGGCGGACGACGGCTGATGGCCCCGGCCGAGCACGGTGGCGCTGAGGGCGGCGTCTCGACGACCAGGGCGGTGCCGTGGACGTCGGAGATGTTGCAGCGCCACTTGAAGCAGGTAAAGCCCGAGCTCAAAAAGCTGGGCCTGCGCGAGCCGACGCCCTACCTCGCCGACGTCCTGCCCTCGAAGATGCCGGGCGGGGAGCCCAGCTACGGGACCGGGTTGCCTCGAGCGGTCCACGCCTCGCAGGGCCTCGCGGCGAAGTCGGGCAACGCGATCGCCGACTTCGATCAGATGCTCCACCACTCCGCGGTGCTGCCTCGTCGACGGGCGGCGATGGTGACGGGCTTGAACCGGATCTTCGACCGCTTCTCCCGCAAAGTCGGCGGCCACCGCTACCTGACCCGTAGCCAGGTCGAGAAGTCGATCAACAACCACGAGTGGCCGCCGGGGACGGTGCCGGTGCGGACGCAGATGCTCCGCTCCCTGCTCGAGGGCGACACCCCCGCGGCCGAGGGCGAGTTCAAACAGGCCCTCTCGGCCGAGCTCGAACACGGTCAGGCTCTCCTCGGCGGCGGCAAGGAGGAGCTGCGCGCGGCGATGGAAGCAGCCAAAGCCCACGGCGTCAAAGGCGACAAGTTCGCGCCGATGGACGCCGTCGCGATCAACGAGCTCATGGGCCATCTCGAGGGACCGGGCGCCGTCACCAAGTGGGCCGGCCACGGCTCCAACTTTGCCACCCGGACGATCCTCAACTCGCCCGCCTTCGAGGTCAGCCAGTTCTTCCAAGAAGGGGTGCCCGGCGCGATCGCCCTCGGCCGCGACATCGTCCACATTCCGAAAGCGGTCAAAGCGATCAAGCAGATCAACGAGCTCCCGATCGCCGAGCAGAACCGCATCCGCGCCGTCATGGGCGCCTCGGTCGGTCTGCGCGGCGCTCCCAACATCAAGGAGACGGAGGGCTTCCTTGACCCCGTCCGCACCGCGGCGCCCAAGCAGGCGTGGCGGCACGTCTGGGAGATCGCCAACGGCTCGAAGATCTCCCGCTTCGACATCGCCCGCTCGGGCAAGTTCCGCGAAGTCGCCGCCCTGGCGAAGATCGAGGGCGACTTCAAGCGCTCCGAGAAGGGCTTTCAGGGGTGGCGCCACTCGGCCCGCAACCTCTTCAAGAACGAGGCCCAGGCGATCAAAGATATGAAGGGGATGAACGGCTCCGAGCGCGCCCTCTACATCGCCGAACACCCGCGCCTGGGTGACAACGTCGTCAAGGATATGCGCGGCATCCTCGGCAATTGGGACGCCTTCACCGTCTTCGAGAAGCACATCGCGCCCTTCGCGATCTTCTACCCGTTTCAGCGCTTCTCCGCGCTGTGGACGCTCTACCACTTCCCCCTTGACCACCCTGCAGCGGCGACGTCTCTGGCGATGCTCGGGGCGGTCAACGCCGCCGAAGTGAAGAAGGCCGCGGAACTCGAAGGCGGCACCCCCTCCGTCGTCGACTACACCAAGCCGGTAATCAACGGGCAGTCGATCCTCCCCGCCGGCCAGCGCTTCTCGGCCGGGCTCGGGTCGGTGCAGTCGGCGATCCTCGAGCACAAACCGATGCAGGCGTTGCAGGGCCTCAACCCGGCGCTCGGGCTGCCGATCGAAGCGCTCTCGGGCAAGAACGCCTACACCGATCAGCCGCTCGGCGAAAACGGCTTCGAGTACCTCGCCCGCCAGGCCGCCAACCTCTCGCCCTTCTCCCGCTTCCTCGGCCTCCCCGACGTCGGCAAGGGTGCCCCCTCGCCGGGCTCGCAGGCGTTCGCCGAGCAGGACCCGCGTCGCCAGCAGCGCTCGCTCTTCAACCCCCTGATCGGCCAGTCGGTCAAGCAGTTCTCCAAAGAAAAGCGGCTCGAAAAAGACTTCAAAACGAAGTACGGGGAAGGCAACATCCCCGGCCCCTTCGACTCCCAGATGGTGATCGACCTCCTCTACGGCGGCAAGAACAACCAGCCGCAGCCGGAGCTCCTCCCGCACGTGATCCGGCGCATCCACGAGGCCGAAGCCGCCGGCAACCGGGTCAAACGCGCCGAGGCTCCCTACCTGCCGAAGAGCAAGGATTTCTCGCAGCTCCAAACCGAACTGCTCCAAGCGGTCGAAGACGCCTGGGAAACCGGGCCGGAGTCGACGCAGGGCGGCAAGTACAGCGGCACCCTCGCGAAGAAGCCGCTGCCGGGCCAGGGCAAGTACGGCGGGGCCTTCTCCGGCGGGGCCTCGAGCTCGGCCGGCAAGTACAAGGGGGCCTTCGGCGGATGAACGACGAGGAGCGGCTCGCCCAAGCAGAACGACGGGGGACGATGACCCAGCGAATGAACAATATGGCCGACGACATCGACGAGCTCAAGACCGAGCAGAAAGTGCAGGGGGAGCGGCAGGTAAAGCAGGGTGAAGCGATCGCCTCGTTGAACGTCAAGATGATCGTCGCGGGGGCCCTCGGCGGCCTGGGCGGCAGCCTCTTGATCGGCCTGATCCTCCTCTTCGCTCAGAAAGGAGCCCCTTGAGCACCAAAGCAAAGGTACGTTTCGCAGTTGCGATCGCCATTCTCCTCGCCCTCTTGGCGGGGGTCTACGTGATCCTCGCCTCCCACTCGGCCGAACGGCAGGCCGCCACCGCCCAGGCTCAGAAGACGGCGACGAAGGCGAAGGCCAACGCCGTCGTCAACGGCCACAAGATCACCGGGATCACGAAGTACCTCCGCGGCGAACGTGGCTTCCCCGGCGCCCCCGGTCGCAACGGTCAACCGGGCGCGATCGGCCCGCCCGGTCTACTCGGCCCGCAGGGCAGGCTCGGGCTCGTCGGCCCTCGAGGCGAAATGGGGCCGCCTGGCCCGGCCGGCAGCGAACGGTTCCCCCGGCTCACAGGGCAACTCCGGCGAAGCAGGCCCCAGCGGCCCTCCCGGCCCCTCTGGCGCTCGTGGCGACGTCGGGGCGGAAGGTAGCCCCGGAGCGCCCGGAGCGGCCGGAGAACGCGGCCCACAGGGCGAAGCCGGTCCCGTTGGCCCCCAGGGACCACCCGGCCCCGAAGGTCCGCCAGGGCCGGAAGGTCCGCCTGGCTCGTCACCCTCCACCTTCATTTGCACCGACAACGGCGACGGCACTCTTAGCTGCGTTCCGTCCTGACCCGAAGGAGATCCCCAGGTGAGCAAACACGCCCCGCTCCAAGCTCGACTGCACAACGTCAACCACGCGATCGCCGACCAGCAGCAGGCCCGCGACTCCGCGCTCCTCGGCTCGAAGATCCGCAAACACGCGAAGGCCGCGATCCGCCAGTTGCGCAAGCAGCGCAAGAGGCTCGTCGCCGATCGCTTCAAGTACAAGGGCGCCACGGCGATCATCAAGTACGAGGTGATCCCGATCCTCCACGCGGCCGGCGTCCCGGTGACGTCGCGCAAGCGCTGGCAGACCTTCGGCAATCCGAGCTCCGATCACTGGAAGGGCAACAAGGACGCCGACGCGGTCGACGGCGGCACCTTCGTCAACAACGACGAGCTCGGCTCGGCGATCGTCACCGCCCTCAAGCAGCGCAAGTCGGAGATGTCGAGCTTCATCGAGTTCGAGATCACCCGCTCCCACACCGGCTCGGCCGAGACGTACCGGGTGCAGGTAATCACCGAAGAGCACGGCACCGGCCCCCACATCCACATCGGCGTGAAGCGGGTGTCGTCGTGAGGCCAGTCAGCGCACACAAGGTCGTCGCTCCGCGCAAGCGCCTCGAGCGGATCTCGGCCACGATCAAGGCCCGCAAGAAGAATCGGGAACGCAAGCGTCGGCTCAAGCAAGGTGCTCGAGCTCGCCGGGAAGGGCGGGCGATCCGTCGTCTCCGGCGAGAGGCTCTGCGGATCAAGGCGTTCCTGGCCTCGCCGCGGGTGACGTTCGATTCGGTGACGGTGACGGAGATCCCCACCGATGCTCGAGCCGCGGCCGGGTACGTCGGCGGGAGCTGGCCGACCTTCGAGGACGGGTCGCTGCGCAAGCGCTGCCCACACGCTCGGCTCGTCTCTGTCGCCGTCGCGAGCTCACACGATGCCGAGTGCCTCGACGTCGAGCCCGGAGACGCGACCCCGGCCGACGCGCCGCGGTGGGTGCGCGAGCAGCACTTGAGGGGGATCGAGCGCCCGATCGTCTACTCCGCTGCCGGCGAAATGAACGCCGTGCTCGAGGCCCTCGACAACGCCGGCATCCACCCCGACGAGTACCGGGTGTGGACGGCGCACGTCGGCAACGGCAAGCACCTGTGCGGGCCTTCGACTTGCGGCCTGATCTCGGTCAAGGCCCACGGCACTCAGTGGACCTTCGACTCGGGCGGTCACAACCTCGACGAGTCCGTAGTGCGACCGGCCTTCTGGGTCGGCCGCTGACCAGCACAACCAAGGAGGCATCGAAGTGAAACGACTCATCGGCAGCATCGGCGATCGCCTGCAAGCGATCTTCCCCCCGAACCGGATCATGCTCGTCCTCGCCGGCCCGATCACCGCAGGGTCGCTGTGGCTCTCGGCGTGGATCACCGCCAACGTCCCCGGCGTCACTCTGCCGGTGGGGGTGATCGCAGGGGCGATGGGGGTCGTCGGCCTGATCGTCGTCACCCTGATCTACAAGTGGTTCGACCAGTGGCAGAAGGGCGAACCGCTCACCGTCGACGAGGATCTCGATCAGGCCCTCGCAGAACTCGACCAGGCGACCACGATGTTCTTCTCCGCACACGGCACCGTGCAGGGAGTCGGGGCCGCGCTCGCGGATCTGCACGACCGGATCTCGAAGGGGTCGATCAACGAGGCGGAAGTCGCCCACGGCGTCGCCGGCATCCTCGACGTGATCGGCCAGTTCGTCGACGACAACCCGGCAGGCGCGGTCCCGGCCGAGCCCGTCGAGATCCCGGCACCGGCCCCCGTCGAGGAGCCCGCGTCACCCGCAGCTCCCCCGGCACCGCCGGCCGAGTGAAAACCAACGACGCGAGAGGGGGTTAATTCGATGCTGATCTTGATTCTCGTGATCCTGGCGATCATCGCCCTCGCGCTGTTCATCGCCCGCCGGGTCTAGTGGCCCACCGGGCGCAGTTCGTCGTCAAGGGGCACCCCGCGCCGAAGGGCTCGAGGGTGTTCCTTGGCGGCTCTGCGTCCAAGGAGTCGAGTGACGGCTGTAAGCCCTGGGTCGAAGCGATCGCGATGTCCTGCCTCGGCCAGCGCCCCAAAGGCGTCGGCCTCCTCAAGCCCCCCTACATGGTGGGCCTGCGCTTCGTTATGCCGCGCCCGAAGGGGCCGAAATACGACTGGCCCTCGAGCGACGGGGATCTCGACAAGCTCGCACGTGCAGTTCTTGACGGCCTGACGCAAGGGGGCTTGATCGTCGACGACCGGCACGTGGTGCAGCTCGACTGCTCCAAGGAGTTCGCCGGGGCGGGGAAACAGACCGGCGTGTCGATCGTGATCCTGTAGCCTTCACCCCTCGGGGATCTCCCTTCGGGGTCTGCCGTTCATGCGACACGAGCCTCTCACCCTTCGGGGTGGGGGGCTTTTGTCGTTCCGGGATCTCGACGACGGTTGACGTCCGCGGCGACGCTTAGGTTGGCCGCCGTGCTGAGTGAGGAGGAGAAGGCGTCGCGGCTCGCTCGAGGGTGGCGGATCTGCGAGTGGTGCCGGGAGCCCGAGATCCCGCCCGAGGCCCGCTCCAACCGGATCACGTGCTCGAAGCGCTGTCGCCAGGCCAAGCAGCGGTTCTCCAAGCACATCTGTCGCGCCTCGAGCGGCGAGCAGCCGATGCGCTTCGCCTACGCGGACCCGCCCTACCCCGGCCTCTCCAAGCGCTACTACGGCGACCACAGGGACTTCAACGGCGAGGTCGATCACGCTGAGCTCGTGTCTCGTCTCACCACGGGCCCATACGACGGCTGGGCGCTCTCGACGTCGGCGCCGGCGTTGCGCGACGTCTGGGCGCTCTGCCCGCCGGAGACGCGCCTGTGTGTGTGGGTCAACGGGCCGCGGAAGACGAAGAGCTACACCGCCCTCCACGCCTTCGAGGCGGTTCTCGTCTTCGGTGGCCGGGCGCGAAAACAGGTTCCCGTTGTCGAGGACCTGAGCGACGTCTTGCTCTGGGGCGGCCGCCAGCACTCCCACCCCGGCGCGCTGACCGGGATGAAGCCGGCGGCCTTCTGCAACTGGCTCTTTGAACTCCTCGGCGCCTGCAGCGGCGACACCTTGGACGACTTCTTCCCCGGCTCGGGCGCTGTCTCGCGGGCCTGGGAGCTCTATGCGTCGTCGCAACCTGGCAGCGACGACGGCGATCGCGCCGCGACGGTTCCTGTCGCAGGGATCCGCGCGACGGCATAGGCCGCACTTTGCGGGGTCGGGTCCGACTACGTGTACACCGACTCGGGTAGGGTGCCTCCGTCAACTACTACGACTCCGAAGGGAGCGTTATGAAGATCAAGATCAGGGGCACGGCCGAAGGTGCCGTCGCCGACATCATCGAGCCGGGCCAGGGCAGCGGGGTCGAGGACTCCGTCGTCACGTCGATCGCCGTGGTCGCCGGCAAGGAGCTCAACCTCAACCTGCCGACCGCCACGGTGATCGAGCAGATCGAATACGGCGACGGCGTCGTCGACACGCCCGTCCCGGCCCCCGAAGCCCCGACCGACCAGCCCGGCGGCGGCGAGGAAGGCAGTCCTGCCGGTGGCGACCAGGGCAGCGGCGAAGCCCCGGCCGGCGAAGGCGGCACGACCGAGCCCCCGACGACCACGGCGGCGAGCGAGAAGCCGCTGTACCTCGTCTCCGGCGACACGATCCCCGAGGGGTTCGCGGAGTCGGGGCTCGAGACGCCGGACGGCAAGACGTTGTTCCACTTCGGGAGCGACGTCGCCGGAGGCCCGACCACCGGCAACGCAGACGGCGTGAGCGTCTACGCGGAGTCGGCCGACAACGAGAAGCCGGTGCAGGCGGCGACTCCGGCCGAGCCCGCGGCCTGATGCATCCGGGCACCGAACAAATCCTGAGCCATTTCTCCTACGACCACCTCCCCGAGGAGTTGCAGGCGGTGAGCAAGCCGGTGTGCGAGCTCGCTCACCAAATGGCGAAGGATCTTCCCGAGGGTCCCGAGTTGACCACCGGGCTGCGCAAGCTGCTCGAGGCGAAGGACTGCCTCGTGCGCGCCGCGCGGACGTAGTACCCTGCACCGCTGACGACCGTGCCCCGCTCCCCCTTGGTTCTCTAGAGACTCGGGGGAGCGGGGCGGTCGCCGTTGTAGGGGCCTACTGTCCGGCGGGCCGGACTTCCTCCCGGTTCCGTCCGCCGGCTTTGGTCCCCTCTCGGGCCATGAGCTCGCAGCAGTCGTTCACCGAGATCGACCGCATCGGGATCGCCCTCGGCTTTCTCGAGGAGATCCGCGACACCGGGAAGACGAAGCCCAAAGCGCTGACGATCGCCATCGCCCACGGCCTCGCCTACGACCCCCACGTGGACGGTCGACACCGCCTCACGCCGGTCGGCCGAGAGAAGCTCGAGGCAGCGGCCTAGCCGCCGACCGCGGCCCGGATCTCGAGCGCCAGGCGGTCGTCGTCGACGGTGTCGAGGGTGAGGGAGTGGACGGCGAACCAGCGGTGTTTGCCTTCGGGCGGAATGAGCTCGAGCGTGTAGAGGGTGCCCTCGGAGGCGGGCTCGGCGATGGTGCGGATCTGGACGTGTCGCGGGACGATCGTGCGCGCCAGCGCGTAGAGGCGGATCTGCTCGTCGGTCACGCTCGGAAGGTGGCGACGTACTCCTTGCGGAGCGCCTCCCAGACGGCGTCCATGCCCTCCGCGATCAGCAGGTCGACGAAGCCCTCGGCGCGAAGGGCGCTGCCGTCGTACCAGCACTCGCCGGTCGGGGTGTAGGCGCAGTCGTCGCGGTGGTGCATGTTGTCGATCTCCTCGGGCTCTCCCTCGAGCCACGCCGGTCGCGTGGCCGAGTGGTAGCCGATGTCGACGCCGTTGGCCTTGGTCAGAAAGCTCGAGGGCGGCCGGTCGCCCCACTCGGCGGTGACGTGGGGAAGGTGCCAGCCGGTGAAGATCAGCAGCGTCGACGCGCCCTCGTCGCCTTTCAGGATCAGCTTCAACTCGCAGCCGTGGATGCCGTAGTTCTTGGGGACGTCGCGCCCGTCGTAGGCGGTCTGGAACTCGAGCTGGCGCTCGAAGCCCTCCCACTCCTCGGACGGCGCGATCGTCAGCGTCGACATCTTGGGCGGGTAGGTCTGCCGTTGCTCGGTGGTGGTCACTAGTAACCCCTCTCTTTGTATCGCTCGGGCTGCTTCGACAGCGGCCAGTCGGGCGGGTAGACGTCTTCCTTGAAGCCTTCCTGGCCGGCGCTCCATTCGTCCTCGTCGCTACCCCTGGCCCAGCCGTTGTCGACCTGCAATGCCTTCCGGTGGCCGCGATGCTCTTCGGCGAAGACGGCGATCCCGGCCGACTCGTAGCCGCGCAGCATCCCCATCTGCACTTTGCAGTCGAGGCAGCGGGCGGCGAGGTTGAGCCCCACCTACGACCGCCTCCGGCCGTCGCCACAGTGTTCGCAGCCGGCGCCGTCGCAGTCGGGGCAGGGGGTCGTCCGGCGCTCCTCGTCGAACTTGACGACGGTGAATCGACGGTTGCCTTTCGGCTCGACCCGCTTGCCCTCGTCGGTGAGGCAGGCGATGCCCTTGGTGTGGAGATCCTCGAGCGCGAGCTCGGCCTCCTCGGGGTTCGCCGCCTGGGCGACGATCGCCATCTCGGTCGCTCGACGTCGACCGGCGCGTTGACCGGCTACCCACGAGATCTTGTGCGGGCCGCCCTGCTCGAAGACCCGGAGCTGCTCGGCAGTTGGGCGGAAGTCCCTGGGTTCCACGGCGGGGACCCTAGCAAATACGTGTACACATGGTAGGCTGCCCCGATCCCGGCGTCAGGAACCGGGGCAACCGAAGGAGATCCAGATGGCTTCTAGCCGACCCGACCTAACGACCCCCTGGGCCGATCGAGGGGAACTGCGCAAGCTGCTCCTCGCCGCCCGCGACACCCACCCACGCGACTTCTTGCTCGTCGCCCTTCTCGGCCTCAACGGCCTGCGCGTCTCCGAGGCGGTGAAGGCCGACGTCGAGGATCTCGGCAGCTCCGGCGGGCACCGCACCCTCCACGTGGTGCGCAAGGGCAACAAGCGCGGCGTCGTGCCGCTGGCCCCGGTCGTCTGCGAGGCGGTCGACGAGTTCCTCGCAGGACGCGAGCAGGGGCCGCTCCTGCCGCGTCTACACGCCTCCGGGGCGGTGCTCGAGCCCTTGGCCGGGATCTCCCGGCAGACGGCCTGGGATCGCGTCAAGGCCCTAGCTGACTGGATCGGCGTCAACCCCGACCTCTCGCCCCACTCCCTACGGCGCAGCTTCGTCACCCTCGCCTTGCAGGACGGGGCGCCGCTGCATCAGGTGCAGCTCGCGGTCGGCCACGCCTCGCCGACGACGACGATGATCTACATGAAGGACGCGGGTGGCCTCGAGCACAACCCGACCTTCGAGTTGGCTGACTCTCTACTTCGAGTGGAGGGTTAGGGGTGGGGGACGGAGCCCAACAACCACCGCCTAAACCGAAGGCGAGCGACACCTACAGCACCGATGAAATCGTGGAGGTCTTTGAACACCTGACCCGCAACGAAAAGTCGTGGATGGGGTGCATCGCCGACCACGGCCTCGATCCGATCCACGTCAACCGGACGCTCAAGATCCTCTTCGGGGAGGGGGGGGGGCTTGCGAAGACGGCGGTGCAGGCGTTCACCCTCGGCTTGCAGTTCGGGGCGATGCGGCTCGACCCGATCGCCTACGACCCCGAGGCCGAGCCGCCCTGCAACTGCATGTTCTGCCAGATGCGGCGGGCAATGGAAGCCGCTGAGGGGGAGGAGTCGTGATCCCGTCACAGTTCCACGACGGCGGCCCGATCCTCGACGTCAACCGCCCGCTCTGGCCGCTCGTCGTGATCCCGGTCGCGATCCTCGGGGTGCCCTGGCTCGTCGAAGTGGTGGGCGCCTGGCTATGAGCAACGTGCCGCCGGCTCGGCCGCCGACGCAGCTCTTCGATTGGGCGAAGGTCTGCCCCGAGGACGTCGCCAAAGTGTGGCCCGCGGTCGCCGGCCCAGGGCGCGGCAGGGTCGTCGACGTCGAGGCCGCGCAAGATGCTCGCCGTAAATTGCGAGGTCGCCGGTTGACGTCGCCGGAGCGGCCAGCGTAGGGTCGTCGAGCTCGAACAAAGCGCCTCACCCCGCCCCTCTCCGACCCTGAATCGGAGGGGGGCTTTTTGTTCCGTCCGACCGGCGCAGCATCTTCCCCGCCGTGATTCAGGATCACAATCGGCGAGGAGATCGGTGAGCCAGCTCGAGGCCCGGAGCGCGTTCGCCCGGATGGCCGACGAGGAGTTGGCGGCGCGCGAGAAACAGGCCGCGCTCAGCGCCTACGTGTCGACCCGAGAGATCACGGAGCGCTGGGGGCTTACGCCGGCTCAGTTGCTTCTCGAGGCGGCCGAGGCGGTGCGACGCGGTGAGATCGTCGTCACCGCGCTCGAGGTTGAAAAGGCCGCGGCTTGAAGTCTCCGCTCCTGATCGCCGAGCCCCCGCTCCAAGCGCTCCCCACCCTGGCCGCCGAGATCGGCATCAACGAGTCGATCGTCTTGCAGCAAATCCACTACTGGTCGCTGCACAAGATCCGAGCCGGCGAAGAGCCGTGGGTCTACAACACGCAGGAGAAATGGGTGGAGGAGTTTCCCTGGCTCAGCCTTCGCACCTTCCAACGTGTGATCGACAAATTGCGGGACCTCGAGCTCCTCTTGATCGACCAGCCGGAGGGCACGAATCGACGCGCCCACTACTCCGTGAACTACGACAAATTGCCGTACTTGAAACACGACAAAGTGGCGGCTTCATCCCGCCAAAATGGCGGCTTGTCTAGTAAGGCAGAGAGTTCTACAGAGAAAACCCCTAAAACCCCTTCTAGAAAAAAGGTGGGGGGAAAGGTCGTTTCCGACGACGAGTTCGATCTCGCTGCTGCTGTTGTTTCGCTGTTCAATAGTTCCGCCGGCACCGAGCTCACGACCGAGCCGCACCTGACCCCGATCGTCGGCCGCATCCGCGAACGGCCGAAGCTGACTGCGGAGCAGCACGGCAAGATCGTCGAGGCCGTCTTCGCGGGCGAGAATTGGTGGACCGGCCCGCCGACGCCGAAGATCATCTACGGCAACGCCGCGATCTTCGAGCAGTCGATCGAACTGGCCCGCGACCGGGCGAAGAAAGCCACCAAGCGCTTCGACGTCAACGCCGAGGCCGAGCGCATCCGCCGCGAGCAGGGGCTCGACTGATGGGCCGCGTGACCCGAAGCGTCGGAGGGCCGCCGCCCGCGGCCGCCCCGGTGCAGGTCCCGCCGCAGAACATCGAGGCCGAGGAGGCGGTGATCGGCGCCATGCTCGTCGCGCAGCCGGCGATCAAACGGGTCCGCGGCGATGTCGGCCTGGTCGCCGCGCACTTCTACCTCGACAAGCACCGGCTGATCTTCGAGGCGATCTGCTCCGTCGCCGATCGCAACGGCGTCGCCGACGAGCTGATGGTCAACGAGGAGCTGACCCGGCGCCAGAAGATCGACGAGGCCGGTGGCAAGCACTACGTCTCCGAGCTCGCCGCCAAAGTCCCCGCCGCCGGCAACGCGGGCCACTACGCCGAGATCGTCCTGCTCAACGCGCAGCTCCGGGCGAAGCTCCACGGCGGCCAGCTCATTCAGCAAGGCGTCTTCGAGGACGACCCCGAGAAGCAGGCCGAGATGATCCGCGACGGGCTCGAGCTCGCCACCGCTGACTTCACCGTCGACTCCGAAGTGACCTCGGGCGAGGCGATCCTCTCCGAGCTCTTCGACTACTTCGACACCCAGGAAGAGGGCGACGTCTTCGAGTTGCCCTGGCCCGATCTCAACGACTGCGTGATCGGCGGCTTCCGCCGCAAGCAGATGTCGGTGCTGGCCGGGTGGACGGGGATGGGGAAGAGCTGGGTGCTCGATCAGATGCTCGCCGCCTTCTCCGCGCAGGGCTACAAATGCGGCCTCTTCGCGACGGAGATGGGGCGCGAGGAGAGGGCGGCCAGGTGGTTGACGTCGGAGACGGCGGTGCCGCTCGAAAAGATTATGCGCAACCGCCTCGAGCTGAAGGATATGAAGCGGCTGCTCGAGGCGGCCAACAAACACCAAGCCCTGCCCTTCGACTACTTCGAGGCGTTCGATTGGAGCGCCGACAAAATCGCCGAGCGGGCCATGTACGGCGATTACGACGTCGTCGCGATCGACCCGATCACCGAAATCCCCGGCTTCGAGAAAACCGAGCTCGCGGCGGCGATCACCCGGCGGCTGGCGCGGCTCGCCTCGAGGGCCGAGTGCCACGTGATCGCCGTCGCCCACTTGAACCGGAACCGGCTGCGCGACCCGAAGGGAGTCAAGCCGCGGCCGCTCTGCCTCGATCTCAAGGGCTCGGGCTCCCTCGAAACCCTCGCCGACGCCGTGCTCTTCCTGCACCGCAGCCAGGACGAAGACGCGAACGTGCTGCCCGAGGGCGAGCTCTACTTCGACAAGGTCCGCAACGGCCTCAAGAAGTCGTTGCCGATCTACCAAAACAGCCGCACCCACCGCTTCTACCGACTGACGCCGCCGCCCAAGCGCGAGCAGTCGGAGCTCGAGGTCGGCGAGACGCATGTACCGCCGCCAGGCCACGACCAAGTGAGGGAGGACTGATGCTCGAGAAGTCGGAGGCCCAGCGAAAACGGGAAGCCGCGAGGGAGGGGGAGAAGCCACCGAAGCGGAAGCGGAGATCCCCGATCACCCTGATCCCAGGGACCGGCGGCAAGCCCTTCTCGAGGAAGCGTCGCGTCGTGATCGACGACTCGCCGCCGGCATCTGACGATCCCGCTCGGCTCCTCCGGGCCAGCCCGCACAGCACCGACTACAAGAAGATTCGGGACAGCTTCGACGAGGAAGGGGTGCCGCACGACGTCGGCGACCCCGCCGCGATCGCCGAGGCCGGAGAGGAGAGCGGCTACACGTCGTCGCCGAGCTCGGCCCTCTCCGGCGAGCCCGAGGCGATCTCGAGGGAGGCCCAGGAAGAAATCACCCGCCGGGCTCGAGAGAAAAAGGAGCGGGTCGTGATGTCGCCCCTCTACGAGATCGACAAGCTGCTCGAGAAGCTCGAAGCCGCCGGCCACTACAAGCCGGGGAAGATCCGGTTCATTCGCAAGCTGCTCAACCAGCTTGGCGAGGATGCGATGTGGTCGGCGGTCGATTCCGAGTGAGCCCCTCGGCCGAGAAGGTGCAATGCCCCTTCTGCCTCGGGCACCCGAGGATCAAAAGCGACGGCACGATGTACGCCCACGATGCCGGGCGGCCGGGGATGCGGAAGCGCTGTCCCGGCGCCGGTCGCACCAAGGAGGAGGCGAAGGCCGAGCGCGAGGCCGCAAACAGCGAGGGTCGGCGACCCACCGTTCTGTCCGGCCAGCCGGAAAGAGTGGATGCCCCCAAGGAAGTCCGACCGGAGGACATCTTCTGATGCGAGCCACCCAGCAAGAGCGCCGAGCCCGAGTCCGCGAGATCGTTGTCGCGGCGAAGGCCGTTCCGTGTGTTGACTGCGGGCGCAGCTACCCGGTTCCGGTAATGGACTTCGACCACGGTGACGGCGACGGGAAGACGGCGCGGATCGCTGATTGGGCGAGGCTCGTTGGCTGCGGTCGCAAGGCGCTCGCGAAGCTCCGCGAGGAGATCGCCAAGTGCGACGTCGTCTGCGCCAACTGCCACCGGCTTCGTCACTTCGAGCCCGAGGCCGCCTGATGCCGAATTGCCGCGACTGTCACGAGCCGATCAACTTCGCCCGCCTCGGCGATCGCACCATCCCCGTCGACGCGAAGCCCGACTGCCACGAGGGCAGCTTCGTCCTCTTCCACGACTTCGGGGTGCTCTCGGCTCGGCCGGCGCGGCTGCCCCGCGACTACAGCCGCTCGCGCCACCGCCACCACTTCGATACCTGTAAATCCCGTCGCTACCAGAGGTCCCAATGACCGTTGCGCTGACCGTGCTCGAGGGATTGCCCGAGCTGATCCCGTCCGACAAGCAGAACCTCGTCGACCAAGAGGACCGCGAAGGCCGCGCTTCGCTCTCGCACTCGTCGCTCAACACCCAGCTTGCCTGCCATCAGCGCTACGCCTACAGCTACGTCGACAAGATCGAACCGATCGCCAGGGCGGCCAGCCTTCGTCTCGGCGGGGCCTTCGCCAAGGCGACCGAGACGGGCGACCCCGCGGACGGCGTCGCCAAGCTCTCCGCGGAAGCGACGATCCTCACCCAAGAGGATCAGGACCGGCTCACCGTCGACTGCGCGATCGTCACCGGGGCGGCCAGGGCCTACCTCGCCGCTTACGGCCGGCACGAGCGGCGCGAGTTCGGCTATCGGGTCCGGCTCCGCAACCCCGACACCGGGGCCTACTCGCGCACCTTCGACCTCGAGGGCTACGCGGACGGGCTCACCGACGACTGGATGCTGATCGAGGACAAGCTCGTAGGGCAGATGCAGGCGGTGGCGATCAAGCGGTTGAAGCTCGACCGGCAGCTCGCCCTCGAGTGCTACGGGATCTGGAGGGCGACCGGCCACGAGATCACCGACGTCTCCTATCGCTTCACCCGCAAGCCGTCGATCAAGCAGAAGAAAACGGAGACGGTCGAAGAGTACGCCGAGCGGGTCGAAGCCGACTACGCCGAGCGGCCCGAGTTCTATCTCGTCGAGGAGCCGATCACCCGCAGCGCCACCGACCTCGTGCGGATCGAGGCCGAGCTCTGGCAATGGGCCGCTCAGCGGCGCGAGGCGTCGAGGGCGCGGATCTACCCGCGCAACTCGAGCCATTGCCACGACTACGGCGGCTGCCCCTTCCTTCCGCTCTGCGTCGGCGACCCCGACGCGCCCTCGCTCTTCAAGGAGAAGCAGCGGAGCGATCGCTCGGCCGCGAAGCCCTACACCGATGGCGAGGTCACGGCCGCGATCTTGAAGAAGTTCCCCGGCACCGACGTTTCCCCAGCAACCAAAAACGAGGAGGACAACGCATGACGCTCCCCACCGAGAAGTCTGCGCCGTCGCTCTCCCCCGCTCGGATCAAGGCCCTCCTCTACGGGCCGCCGAAGATCGGGAAGAGCACGTTCGCATCGAAGATCAACCCCGACAAGACGCTCTTCATCGCGACCGAACCGGGCCTTGGCTCGCTCGAGGTCTACCAGGCGCCCGTCTCCAATTGGGAGGAGTTTCTTGCGGTCGGCCAGGAAATCGCCGAAGACGCGAAGAAGGGCAAGGACCGGCGCTTCGACGTGGTCGCCGTCGACACGGTCGACGAGCTCTACCGCTTCTGCTCCGACTACGTCTGCGCCCAGCTCGGGATCAAGCACCCGAGCGACGCCGAATACGGCAAGGGGTGGTCGGCCGTCGCCGACGAGTTCCGACTGCGGATCGGCAAGCTCGCCAACCTGGGGCTCGGGGTGTGGTTCATCTCCCACGCCGAGGATCGCGAGGTCAAGAAGAAGGTCGGCTCGAAGACGGTCACGCAGCCGACCCTCTCCGGCCAGGCCCGCAAGTTCCTCGTCGGCTTCGTCGACTTCATCTTCCTTGCCGAGTGGGAGGGGGAGGAGGAGAAGAGCAAGCGGGTCCTGCGGACCCAGGGCGCCGAGCACCACGAGGCCGGCGGTCGCGTCCCCGAGGACTCTGCTCCCCTCCCCGATCCGCTTCCGCTCGACGCGGTGATCCTCCGCAAAGAGATGGCGAAGTCGCTGGCGCCGCCGGCCGCGCCCGAGCCCGAGCCCGAGAAGCCCAAACCCGCGAAACAGGAGAAGAAGACCAAATGACGGATTACGCAGAGCGACTCGCCGAGATGCAGGACGTCTACGACGATGCCGAGGCGAAGACGTCGGGGGGTAACGTCCCCGATGGCGACTACGAAGGCCAGATCGAGCGCTTCGATTTCTGGGAAAAGGAGGGCGGCGGCCCGCTCAAGCTGATAACCGAAATCATCGTCACCGAGGGCGAGCACATGGGCCTCTCGGCGCCGAGCGTTTGGCACGAGCTCGAGGACCCCGACCGGATCGCCTGGACGAAGGGCTACTTGGAGATGCTCGGGCTCCAAGGCGTCGCCCTCGCCGATCTCCCCGAGGCGCTCGAGCCGCTGTGCGGCGAGGCGCGGGTGTCGATCCGCGTCACCACCACCGACAAGGGCGAGAAGAAGTACCGCAACACCTACGTCAACGAGCTGCTCGGCGAGGGCGAGGCGTGGACGGGCGGCGGTAGCGACGTCCCGGCCGACACGTCCGACTTCGAGGGCGCCGCTGCCGGCGGTGACGGCGAAGACGACATCCCGTTCTAGCCCGATGGCGAAACGCAAAACCCCCGAGGAGCGAGCGGCCGAGAAGGCGTTTGCCGTCGAGGAGAAGATCAAGAAGGGGACGGGGGCGATCAAGCAGGTCTGGATCGCCCTCGCCGGCCACCTTCACGAGTTCTACACCGGGCAGATGTGGACGGCGCTGGGCCACGAGAAGTTCGAGTCGTGGCTCGGCGATCCGGCCATCGGATTGAAGCGCTCGCAGACCTACCAGTTGATCGAGGTCTACGAGGAGCTCGTCGTCAAGCGGGGTGTCTCGCAAGAGCAGCTCGCCGAGCTCGAGATGTCGAAGCTCGCCGTGGTGCTGCCAGCGCTGCGCAAGGGCGACGTCGAGCTCGAGGACGTGCTCGCCGACTGCGAGGAGCTCTCGCGCTCGGCCCTGCGCGAGAAGTACGGCCAGTCGGTCCCGGCCGAGCGAATCCCGCTGACCGAGTGCGAGGACTGCGGGAAGATGTGCCGCGCCAAGAGCGAGGCCGAGGCCGAGGCCGTCGACCCGAATCAGATCGCATTGGAGGAAGTCGATGCCTCGTAGAACCGACCCGATGAAGCCGAGGCCGAGGAAGCCCTCGAAGAAGTGGAAGCGGCGTCAGCGCAAGATGGTTGCGCAGGGCCGCTCTCCCGTCGTCCGGGCCCCCGTCGCGGATCTCCGACGTTGACGATCGCCAAGCCGCCCCCAGGGCTCGCACACGAGTTCTGGCGGGCGGCGATGGTGCGTCGCTGCCCGGTCCCCTTCATCGACGGCAAGCCCGCTTGTTGGCTCGCCAGCTTCGACCCCTACGAGCGGCCCTGCACCGTTGATCGCAAGTGGCAGGCGTTCCACTTCTTCGGCAAGCAGGAAATCCGCACCCACGGCCCTCTCCGCGACCTCACCCCCGAAGACTTCGTCTACCTCGAATGGGACCCGCGAAACGCCGGCCCAGGGTGCCTCGTTCACCACGTCGCCTTCGACCATCAGGACGGCCGCGCCAAGGCTCTCGTCGTCCCGCGCCTGGCGCTGCCCGACGACGTCGAGGAGTTTGTTGAGGAACGTGGTCTGGAATCTCTTGCCGAGAAGCGTTTTTCGGCGTCCTGACGGGCTATACTGGCCGAGCCCGCGCGCAGACCGCCCCCCATATTGGGCGGTCAAGCCAAGAGCCACTAGCGATAGTCGGTGCCCTTGGGCCGCGAGGCACGAGGATCTCCTCCTCATTGCCCGCCGTCGTCGTTCCCTGGCGACACTCAAGGCGGCGGGAATCTTCGCCGGGCCGCGGCTCGCGGGAGCCAGCGGACCAAGTGACCGAGTCGATGCGCGCACGATCCTGGGGGACCGCCATGCTGGGGCGGACGGAGGGATCACACGGCGCCCGGTGGAGGACTCCCCACGGCGGTCGGGACGGTAGAGAAAGTCGTCGGGGGGTTGACCCCCGGAGGGCCAGGTTCGACCCCTGGGGCCGCCACTCGTGTCGTGTCTCGTCGAGGCGCCGGTGCGCGACGCGACGGCGGGCCCGCGCGACGGGACCTGCAGGCCGCGACGGTCGCCGGAGGTCCTCCGCGACGTATTCCGGCCCGCCGGAATGAGACGGGCCGGACGCCGGCAGTACCGGCTTCACGTAGCGGCAGGACGCCGCGCCAAAAATCAGGGCGCGGCGTTGGCAGTACCGGCCTCGCGGATCAGGCGGTTGGCCGTCTGTCGTGGGATCGGCGTTTTCGGGATCTGCCGGGCCGCTTCGAGCGTCAGCTCGGGATGGTCGCGGGCCTCGGCAAGAGCCGAGCCGAGCCGCCTTCGCAGCTCGGCGCCGTGCTCCTCGTGTTCTGCGATTTCCGATGCGGTCGCCCCGATGTCTAGGCGGACCTGCTCGGCCTTCCTCACGGTTGCCGCCTCTCGCTCGGCGGCGGCGCAAAGATCGTCGAGCGCGGATCGTCGGGGTCGGGCTTCGCGGTCCACCCCTGCTCGATCAGAGAGTCTCCAATCTCTTGCGTTGGGTTGCGCCGCTTGAGCCGCGCGGTGAGTCCCGCGCGGCCCTCCGGCGTCGTCATATCCGGCCCGTTCATCGGCGGCCTTGCCCTTCGGCCGCGTCGAGCCTTGCCTCGCCAAGCTCGGCGATGTAGTTGCGCTGGCCGACCTCGTCGCGCTCGGCGAAGTCATAGCCCGACTCGTCGCACAGGTGGCGCAGGTCGCCGAGCAGATCGGAGATGCACTCCTCGACGCTCGAATCGGATTCGTAGTTGAGGACGGCGCGGTAAGCCTTCTCCGCGCGCTCCTCATTGGCGGTGCGTGGCATTTGGTCTTCCCTTCGGGTTGTACTTCGGTTGGTACATGGGGCGGCGCGGGGATCGAACCCGCGCCGTGGCCGCCAGGCCGCCCTAGTGACGTTCGTACTCGCTCGTGTTGGGCCGCTCGACCGGGCCACGGTCAAGGATGGCCGCGATGTCCTCCAAGCGACCAGGCCCGCCGTCCCAATCTTCGGAGCGCGGCAGGCAATGCCCGATCTCCCCTAGCGTCCGTTCGGCGAAGCGGCAGCGCTCCTCTAGCGCGTTCTTGTAGTCGATCAGGGCATCGACGCCGCCCGTCTCGTCGTCGTCGCTCCCGTCGCTGTAGCCGATCTCTCGGGCCAGCTCGTCGAGCGCGTCCACCTAGACCGCCTCCCCGTTGAGCGCGTCGAAGTAGCGCGTCTCGGAGACGGCCAGAACCATCGGTTCGCCCTCTGAGTCGGTGAGCGGCTGATCGTCGGGCTGCGTCCAGTAGTCCCCGGCGCTCGCGCTGAACTGCTCGCCGGTCCCCGGTGAGAAGGCGAAGCAGCGCCGCCCCTCAACGTGGCCGCCGCCGGGCAGGTCCCGGCCGGGGTGAAGCTCGGCGAAGCGGCGCATGTTGGCCGGCGTCGCCAGCGTTGCGGTGCTCGTGTCGGTGCTCATTCGGTGTTCCCTTCGGTTGTACTGCGATTGGTACAAGGCCGCGCGCCGGAGTCGAACCGGCGCGGTGCTCCAAGCGCGGCTAGGCGTTGAGGCGATCAGCCGCCCGCTCTGCCCCCTCGTGCGAGGCGTAGCGGACTAGCTGATCCTTGGCGCTCCGGTGGTAGCGAGCCGACACGCTGGCCTGCGCGTCGCGGATCAGGAACCAGTGACGAGCCCCCGCCCCGTTGGACGCTGGCCGCCACCTAGACGCCTCCTCAGTGAGCAGAGCGGCCAGGTAGCGGGCCTCGTGCTCAGAGAGGCGCGGCAGGTCGGCCTGCAAGCCGTGGCCGTGGCGACAGACGCCCCAGCCGAACGTCCCAGCGGGCTTGCGGTTGTTCTCGTCTAGGTCGACGGCGACATACTCGCCCGACCTCGCCCGGCGGTCGTAGAAGCCATCGGGCGCGATGTAGATAGCGCGAGTGCCGCAGAACGCCTCGATCACGTCCTCAGCCTCGACAGACGGCCCTACGTCCTCAAGGGCCAGCCAGTCGCCTTCGACGTAGACGCGGTCGCCGGTCTGTAGGTCGGTTCCGGGGACGCGCATCTAGACCTCCTCCTCAACCAGCACGTGAACCACGGCGTCGCCCTCGTAGAGCGTCCCCTCGCTGTAGGGCTCGGTGATGATTGCCACCCGGCCACCCGGCATCGACCCGACAGCCTCAACACGCTCGAACGTGTCGCCTACCTTGATCCGCTGCCCCTCCTCGACGTTGCGGGCCTTCCTGCCTTCGGTCGGCGGCTCCGGCTCGTTGAGCGACCAATGCCCGACGACGTTGCCGTTCTCATCGAACACGTTGCCGTCACGTTCGCCGTCAGCGATTGACTGCGCGAGTTCCTCTAGAGCTTGGCCGACATCCTCAGCGCTGCTCATGGCCGCGTTGCCGAGTCCGATCGACAGAGTGAATCCCGCCTCTCGTTCCCGGTTGCGCTCGCGGACGTAGCGCTCAGCGTCACCGCGAATCCAGAAGGCGGCGCGAGCGTCCTTGTCGGCGTCGGCCACGTAGTAGCCCATCGTCTGCCGCGTAATCCCGTCCTCGATTGCTTCCTCTGCGTCGTCGCAGAAGACCCAGCGCTTCTCACTCATGCTTCCCCCTTCGATAGGTGCTGCGTTCATGTACCGCCGACGGTACACCATCGCGAGTACACGTAGCAGGGCAAGGGCAGGATGTGGACACATGTACGAGTCCGCATCCTCACTGGCTCGACAGTCAGCGGATGGCGCGTTGGCTCTACGCGCGACGCAGCAAATGCGCGCGAGGTTGATCGGACATAACCCCGGGAATGTCAACCCTTGTTTGGCTTCGCGAGTGGGGATGGTCGAGCGATGATCGAGAGGACCCACGAAACCACCCCGGATCACGTACCGCAGGCGGCACATTCAGGGGGGGAGGGGAGTGGGCGATCCCGGGCGCCCACGCCATCTATATATCTCCCCCCTGCTCTACAAGAATCACCCTAAAGAGCGGCCTTGTGTACACGTCCGACCGCGAGATCAGCTAGGGTCCCCGACCGAGGAATCGCCGGACAGCTACGGGGGCGGCACACTCCCCAGGGCACGGCGTAGGGCCTCGCCATCTAGACCCTGGCGGTCTTGCCGGTGGCGAGGCCCGCTCTCACCCCCAGGAACCCATGAGCGAGGAGACAGAGTGAGCGAGAGCGACAAGGCAGGCCAGGAAGGTCCGACCCCCGACTTCATCCCCGGATGGTTCGAGGCGCGACCGGGCAACCCCGATCCGGCGACGCGGGAGGCGGTGCGCTTCATCGGCACCCAGGACTTCCCGATCAACTTCCTTCGGCCGACCGAGATGGTCTTCCCGGCCCCGCCCCCTCAACTCGGCGTCTGCGTCGGCGAGCGCGACTCGGCGATCGGGATGTGCCTCGCGGTGCCGCCGGGCTACTGGATGGTCCGCGACGCCGATGGGCGGCCGCAGCTCTACAGCGACGAGGACTTCAAGGTGGCCTACATCCGCAACGACGGGCAGGACTGGATCGCCCCGGTCGAGCGCGACGTGCCGAGCGGCCGTCCGGCAGCGGCCGAGCGCAACACATGCAGCCCGGTGCTCCGCGACAACCCGCATCTGCCGGAGGGCTATGCCGAGAAGCTGACGGCCGAGCTCGCCGAGGGGGCCGGTTGGCAGGGGACGCCGCCCGCGGAGGGCACCCGGCGCGCGCTGATCCGCGACACGATCGAGCGGACCTTCGCCGGCAAGGTCTTCCCCACCGACTTCGACGGGTACAACGAGCTCTACCTCGACCTGGCGGACGCGGTCGAAGCCGCCCTCAGCTCGAGATCCCGCGGACCCGCGAGGGGGCGATCTTCGACATCGGCCAGCGGGTGACGCTGCTCGCCGACAAGTTCGTCGACGGTCGCCGTGCCGCCGCCGAGTGCTACCGGCTCACCGGGGCCGACCCCTGCGACGGGTCCGACGCGATGCTCGCGCGAGAGGCCGTCGACGAGGTCCGCCGCTTCCGCGCCGAGTACGACGAGCTCGAGGAGGCGATCG